>JAEUIF010000405.1 GCA_016795185.1 Planctomycetia bacterium
GATTTGAATATGAAGGTAACGGCGCTCCGCATCATCGATGGGCTCGGCGGAACCCAGCCGGCGCAGCGTGCGTCGCTGCTGCCGACTGGAATACAGCGCCAGGCCCACCAGCACGGCGGCAATCAGGTAGGCCAGCGTTGCCTGCGCACTATCCAAGGGGCTCTCCGGCTCGCCAAAGGCCACGGACTACTTCACGCGCTGCACCCACACCGTCAGCACCTTGGCGACCTCGGCCATCGGCTCGGGAGCGCAGTTGTCGGGTGTGTCGCTCAGCTTGTGCCAGTGCTTGTAGCTGAAGTCGATGATGTCGATGGCCGGGATGCCGCCGCGGTTCAATGGCACATGGTCGTCGTCGACGACGATGGTGCCATCGCGATGCACGAAGGAATTGCACTTGAACTCGGCGGCCACCTTCCAAACCGAATCGACCAGCGGCCCGGCCAGCAAGACCGAATTCGGGTCGCGCGGGAACCGTGCGCCCTTGCCGGCGATCATGTCGAGGAGGATCGCGCCCAGGTATTTGTGCTTCTGCCTGCCGTTCTTGTACGCGGCGGCGAAATACTCCGAACCGAAGAAATACTTGTCGGTGCCCGGCTCCAGGATGTACTCCTCGCCGTCGAAGAACACGAAATCGACGCCGACATTGATGTTCAAGTCCTTGATGTGGTGGGCCATTTCCATCAGGAAGGCCACCCCCGAGCCACCGTCGTTGGCGCTGACGAACGGTTCGCGCCACTTGCGCGGGTCTTCTTCCTGGTCGGCCAGCGGCCGGGTGTCGTAATGGCAGCAGAAGATGACGCGCCGCGTGCGTTCCGGCCAGTACGAGACGATCATGTTGGCCATCTCGATCGGTTGCTTCACGCTCTTCTGGTTGGCCTTGAAGCGCTGGTATTCGACCTTGCCGCCCAGCGCCTCGAAGTGCTTCTGCATCAGCGCCTGTTGCTTCTTCATGCCCTCGCTGCCGCTCATGCGCGGGCCGATGTCGCAAACTTCCTTCAGGTACTTCATGGCTCGGTCGGCGTCAAACGCCGCCGGCGAGACATTCAGGGCCTTCGGCAAGTTGCGGTCCTGGGCGAACTCCGCGCGCTGCGCGACCTGCGTCTCCTGCGCGTCGGCGTAGGGGGCGCCCGTCGGTCGGGGAGCGAAGATCCAAGCGGCCATGATCGACCCCGCTGCCAAAAGCAGGATGGAGGAGAGGCGAAGCATGGAGGAAACCCTCGCCGGGAAATGGAGTCCAGTTCGCCTCATCATAATCGGTGCGCAGGGCTGGTGCGAGTGGGCTTTGCTTGCGCCTGCCGCTTTTCCTTGCCCGCTTCGCCCAGCCTGCTTACCTTGGGGCGTCAGCTCATCCTCCGGAGATTTGACCATGAAGTTCGCATCACGGTGCGGCAGCCTGTGGTTCTTGCTGCTCGCCAGTTCGGCGCAGGCACAACAGCCGGGCGTAGCGGCCGACCTGCTGCTGCTCAACGGCAAAATCTGGACGGTGAACCCGAAGCAACCGGAGGCTGAGGCCGTCGCGGTCTGGCAGGGCCGCATCCTCGCCGTGGGCAAGTCCGCCGAATTGAAGCCGTTGGCAGGGCCGGCAACCAAGGTCATCGACTTGCAGGGACGGCGCGTGGTGCCGGGCTTCATCGACAGCCATCTACACCTGCTCAACGGCGGCACTCGACTCAGTCAGGTCTCGCTGCGCGATGCGAAGGACGAAGCGGACTTCGGCAAACGTTTACAGGAGTTCGACAAGAAGTTGCCCAAGGACCGTTGGCTGCTGGGCGGCGAATGGGACCACGATCTCACCTTCGGCGGCCGATTGCCGACCGCCGCCATCCTGGACAAGTATGTACCCGAACGCCCGGTCTTCCTGCGTCGCTACGACGGTCACATGGGCGTCGTCAACACCCGGGCGCTCCAGCTCGCGGGCATCACCGCCAAGACCGCGGATCCAGCCGGCGGCGTGATTTATCGGAAGCCGGACAGCCAGGAACCGACGGGGCTATTGCGCGACAATGCGATGGAACTGGTTGCGCGCCTCGTGCCGCCGCTCTCGGACGACGAGATCCTGCAAGCGATCCAGGCCGCCCTGAAGGAATGCAGGCAGCAGGGCGTGACCGGCGTCGTCGATCTGCCCGAAGCCGATCCCGCCACGCTGCGCCGACTGTTTCAGCTTTATCAACGGCTCGCCCGCGCGGGGCAGTTGACCTGCCGCATCGACTTACGGCTGCCGCTGGCGAACTGGAAGCAGTTCGCCGACCTGGGCATCACCGCCGGCTTCGGCGACGACTGGGTGAAGATCGGCGGACTGAAAGGCTTCATCGACGGCTCGCTGGGCAGCAGCACGGCCAAGTTCTTCGACCCCTACATTCACGAACCGACCAGCACCGGCGTCTACCTGACGCCGTTGAACAAGCTACGGGAAGACATCCTGAGCGCCGACAAGGCGGGACTCGCGGTCTGCGTCCACGCCATCGGCGACCGGGGCAACGCCGAGTTACTCGACATCTTCGCGGAAGCGATCAAGCAGCATGGCCCGCGCGACCGCCGTTTCCGCGTCGAGCACACCCAGCACTTGCGGCCGGTGGAATATCCACGCTTCGCGGCCCTGGGCGTGATTCCCTCGATGCAGCCCTACCACATCATCGACGACGGCCGGTGGGCCGAAAACCGCATTGGGCCGAAACGCTGCGCTTCGTCCTACGCGCTCCGTTCTCTGCTGGACGCGAAAGCGAAGATCGCCTTTGGCAGCGACTGGCCGGTAGTGCCCATCAGTCCGCTGCTCGGCATCGACGCCGCCGCACAGCGCCGCACGCTCGACGGCAAGCACCCGCAGGGCTGGTTCCCGGAGCAACGCATCACGGTCGCGGAAGCGATCGAAGCCTATACCCTGACGGGTGCTCATGCGGTCTTCGCCGAAAAAGTCCGCGGCTCGCTGGAAGTCGGCAAGCTCGCCGACCTGGCGGTGCTGTCGCGGGACATCCTGGCTGAGGGCGAAAAGGAAAAGATCACCGAGACGCAGGTGGTGCTGACTGTGATTGGCGGCCGGATAGTGTTCGAGAAGTAGACAAACCTCGTTCCCAGGCTCCGCCTGGGAACGCAAATCAAGAGGCTCTGCCTCGCGGAACTAGTGGAGACCGCCCATGACCCGCTCGCGCTACCGTTTCGACACCACCCGCGCGCCCCACTTCCTGACCTGCACCGTGGTAGCCTGGCTGCCCGTATTCACGCGACCTGAAACAACCGAAATCCTCTACGATTCCTGGAAATTCCTACAGGAGAACCAGCGCCTGGAACTCTACGGCTACATCATCCTGGAAAACCATCTGCACTGCATCGCCGGCGCGGAGGACTTGAGCAAGGAGATCGGCGACTTCAAATCGTTCACGGCACGACGCATCATCGACGTTCTTGAGGCGCGCAACGCCCGAACCTTGTTGGAGCAACTTCGCGTCTACAAGCGGCGACACAAGGTCGATCAGGAATATCAGCTCTGGCAGGAAGGCAGCCATCCACAGGTGATCTCGGGCGAAGAAATGATGTTGCAGAAGCTGGAGTACATGCACCTGAATCCGGTCAAACGCGGCTATGTCGATGATCCGGTCCACTGGCGCTATTCGAGCGCGCGTAACTACGCGGGATTGCCGGGTCTGATTGACGTGCGGACTGTTTGGTGAATCGGAAAGGCGTGGGGCGAGGGATGGTCCGCGAGGCGGAGCCTCGCGATGTGCGTTCCCAGGCGGAGCCTGGGAACGAGTGAAGGGCCAGTATGCCGTAGGGTCCGCTGTGCGGACCGATTACCTCTACAATCGGTTGCGAGGTGCTTTAATTGGTTGGAGGCTGCTCGCTATTTGGCGGCATTTGCTGCACTTCGGATTGACTGCACTCAAACAGCAACTTGAAGATCAACCTCAGGAAGAAGCCGCCCACTGTTCCGAAGGTCATCAGCTCTTTGGTTCCCTGGATAAGCTGGTATTGGTTGGCCGACTTGGCGATTCCCAAACTGATGCCCACCAGCGATCCTGTAATCAAGCCAATGAGCGCGCCAAACGGGATTGGAGATCTCCAATCCTTCCACAGCATGGAAAGCAAAAAGAACACCAGGACGCCGGCTGCCAGGAAGCTGGTATCCGTCCAATTCGGTAGAATTAGAAATAATTCGCGCGCGCTGTAAACCATTGGCTTCCCTCGCTTGGTTGTTACCGTTTGATCGCTTTCGGCACCTCGTCCTGCGCAAAGGGCCAATCAGTCGGTGTGTACTTGATTGCGGCCAGGTGCGGCGTGTCCAGCTTCTTGTGGCCATTGATCCGGCTGTTCATCACCGCATCGAGGATGCCCGTGGTCAACAGGGTGCGTTCCACTGGATAGACCGCGTGGCCGGTGACGATGGTTGAATCAATGGCCCGCAGCAAGTGGGCAAAGTGGCCGAAGGGGTCCGGTTGCTGCAAGTAGAAGTGGCAAGTGCGCGGCTTGTCCTCGCCCTTGATCTGGCCGGCGAAACAAAATGCTCCGCCGTCGCCCTCGTGGACCCAGCCGTTGAGCATGGCCACCGCCGCTTTCAGCCCATCCTTGTACTCGATCAGGAACACGCCCCCGTCTTTCGCTTTCTTCGTCAGTTCGCGATAGTCGCCCTTGGCGTGGGCCGGTACCCGCTCCATTGCCGCTTCGAGCAGTTGCTTCGACCAGCGGCCCTCGTCCATCGCTTTCCACATGTCCTCGCCTTGCAGGCACTGCACCGACTTCACACCCGTCTCGCCGCCTTTGCGGCGCTCCACCAGGCACTGCATCGCTTCCAGCGCGTGAAACCCGTAGCCCTCGAACGGGCCGTAACCGATCTGCACGACTTCGGTCAGTTCGCAGTTCTTTGGCAGCTGCAAGGCCGGCCTGCGCCAGGTCACGGGCAGCGACGAACCCGCCAGGAAGGGCACGAACAGCTCGCGGGCCTTGTCGTACATCCACTTGGCATCGGTCCAGGTCGCCGCCAGGTGCTTGTCGTTGAAGACCGGGACCGACTTCTTCGTCTTCTCGAAGACCTGGGCCGTCTCCTCGAAGAAGCGCCGGCGCGGATAGAGTTTCTGGCCCTTGTCGTTGTCGGGATACTTGCCGTGCTCGCCGATCAGGAGCACGCCCGCTACCTTGAGTTGTTCGGTGCCGAGCGTCAGGGCGTCGCCGAGCTTCTCGTAAATCGCGAAGCCGTGCTTTTTCGCCAACTCCTTGCTCATGTCGTTGGCAGGGAACTGATCGACGTACAGCGAGATCAGTTTAAGTCGCGGCCCCGGTCCGCCATCGTGGCCATAGCCTTCGAGGATTTTGCCCACGATCACGTCGGCATGCGAATGCCGGCGGTACTCGGTGACGATGGCGGCAACGGGCTTCTTTTCGTCCTGCATGGCAAACTCCCCGCTTGCGGTTTAGCACGCCCAGCTACGGTTTCGCCTCAGCCAGAAACGACTTGAAGCGCTTCGATTCGACGACCTCATCCCCCTTGTCGGTCTTCTTGACGAACAACGCCGCGACACCGTCGATTTGCTCGACCAGCGCCAGGCCGCGTTCGGCCCCCAGCACCGACGGAATTTTGGCCAGTGCGTCCGCGGTCAGGCCGTTCGGCGCGACCACCGTGACGCTCATGCGGCCGAGCAGGCCGAGACCGGTCTTCGGATCGACGATGTGCGAATAGCGCTTGCCGTCGATGACCACGAACTGCTCCGCATCGCCCGACGTAGAAACGGCGGCATCTTTGAGCAGCAAGTAGCGGCTCGGTTCGGCGTCGCTCCCTTCCAGGGGCTGGATGCCGATCTTCCAGCCGCCGGCGTCCGGCGGCGGACCGCTGACGGCAATGTCGCCGCCGGCCGCTACCAGAGCGCGCGTGATGCCGTGCTTCTTCAGGACGGCCAGGGCAGCGTCGGCCGCGTAGCCCTTGGCGATGCCGCCCAGGTCAAGCAGCATGCCGGTCTTCAGCAGATGCACGGTGCGTGCCGCGGCGTCCAGCTTCATGTGCTGGTAGCCGACGAGGGCCTTGGCCTTGGCCAGATCCTCGGCATTGGGCAACTGCTGGGTTCGTCGGGCAAGCCGCCAGAGCCGGACCAGCGGACTGATGGTCACGTCGAACGCGCCGTCGGAGAGTTTGGAAAATTCCTGGGCCTTGGCCAGCACGCGGTACAGATCGTCGCTGACGGTCACCGGTTCGCCGCCGGCTTTCCGGCACAGTTGCATTAATTCGCTGGAGACGCGGTAATCGCTCATGGTAGCATCGAGGTCCGCGATCCGTTGAAAGGCTGCTTTCGCCGCCGCGTTGGCCGTCGCTTCGTCCGGCGCGTACAACACGATCTTGAAGCGCGTGCCCATATGCGGTTCGCTGAACGTGAACCGCTGCAAGGCCGGCTCCGCCGCCGGGCTCCAGCTGGCCAGCAGCAGCGACAGGCCGATGGTGAAAACGTTCCTCATGTTCGGGTACTGTCCTGCATGGTGGGGTTGTATTTCGGTCATCCGTATCGCCAGCGATTGAAAGTACCACAAATGAAACGCAGCTTACAGGGACTGCTTGGCTTCGGCCTGTTCGGCACGATAGTTTTGCTCTGGATGCCCGTCAGCGGGCAGGTGCCCATCAACTTGCCCGAAGTGGAAAAGTTCGAGCAAAAAGCTTACACGGAAACCCTCAAAGGCGACGACAAGGGTGAGGCCAAGGACAAGGAAGCCAAGTTCGAGATGATGCCGATCCCCGGCGGCACCTACCTCATGGGCAGCCCCGATAGCGAACCGGGCCGCAGCGCCGATGAAGGTCCGCAGCATCCCGTGAAAGTGCGGCCGTTCTGGATGGGCAAGTGCGAGGTCACCTGGGATGAGTTTGACATCTACCGGCTCGAAAAGGGCGTCGAAGACCCTGAAACGAACGACAAGCTGCTGAAGAAGCAGCCCGATGCGCTGACCGGCCCGACGCCGCCCTACGTCGATCCCTACTACGGTCACGGACGCGACGGCCATCCGGCCCTGTGCATGACCCAGCATTGCGCCCAGGAATACTGCCGCTGGCTGTCGCAGAAAACCGGCAAGCTCTACCGCTTGCCGACTGAGGCCGAGTGGGAATGGGCCTGCCGGGCCGGCACCAAGACGGCTTACTTCTTCGGCGACGATCCCAAGCAACTCGGCGACTACGCCTGGTACGTCAAGAACGCCGCCCCGTCCGCCGACGAGGAACCGCAGACGCACAAGGTCGCCACGCGCAAAGCGAATCCGTGGGGCCTGCACGACATGTACGGCAACGTCTTCGAGTGGTGCCTGGACCACTACGAGAAGGATGCCTACGGCAAGCTGCCCAGGGACAAGGTCTCGCTCTGGCCCGTGGTACTGCCGACCGACAAGCGCTTCTCGCACGTGACGCGCGGCGGTTGCTGGTCGGACGATGCCGCTCGCTGCCGCAGCGCCGCCCGGCGCGGCTCGGACAAAACCTGGATCAAGGAAGACCCGCAACGGCCGCAGAGCATCTGGTGGCTGACCAAGTGGGACATCGTCGGCTTTCGCGTGGTGCGGCCGGTCGAGGAGCAGGATAACCTGAAGGGGTTCCGCTCCAAGGTAACGCGTGAGAGCGACTGAGCATTCACTATCCTCGCTCCCAGGCCGAGCCTGGGAGCGTGATTAAACTTTTCAACCATCACGGGAGACTCCTTCATGAGCAAGCAAGAATCCACCCGGCGCGATTTCCTGAAGACCGCAGCGGTGAGCGGCGCGCTGGCCTCGGTTGCGATCCCTGCCGTGCACGCGGCGGGCGACGAGGTCATCAAGGTCGGCATCATTGGCTGCGGTGGGCGCGGCACCGGTGCGGGCGACAACGTGCTGCACGCCGCTCCCAATGTCCAGGTCGTCGCCATCGGCGACGTCTTCAAGTTCCGCACGGATTCGTGCCGCAACACGCTGCTGAAGCTGAATCAGAACGATCAGGTCAAGAAGCTGGGCAACAAGGTAGATCTGCCCGAGGAACGCTGCTTCACCGGGTTGGATTGCTACGAGAAGGTCATCAACGCCGGCGTCAACTACGTGATCCTCGCCGGCCCGCCCGGCTTCCGGCCGCAGCAGCTGCAAGCCGCCATCGCCGCCGGGAAGAACGTCTTTACCGAAAAGCCGGTGTCCGTGGACGGCCCCGGCACCCGCCGCGTCCTCGACGCTTACGAAGAGGCGCAGAAGAAGAAGCTCGGCGTCGCCGCCGGCACCCAGCGCCGCCATCAGACTTCGTACCTCGAAGCCATGAAGCGCATTCACGACGGCACGTTCGGTGAAGTCACCGCCATGCGCGCCTACTGGAACGGCAACGGCATCTGGTTTCGCACCCGCGACGACCTGGCCAAGAAGGGCGAGAAGAGCACGGACCTCGCTTACCAGCTGCACAACTGGTATCACTTCGTCTGGACCTGCGGCGACCACATCGCCGAGCAGCACGTCCACAACCTGGACGTTTGCAACTGGGCCATCGGCAAGCACCCGATCAAGGCGGTGGGCATGGGCAGCCGGCTGTCGCGCCCCGTCGGCGCTCCGGGCGAAGTCGGTCATATCTTCGATAACTTCGCCGTCGATTTCGAGTACGAGGGCGGCGTCCACATGCTGAGCATGTGCCGCCAGATTCCCGGCACCGAGGCCAACGTCTCCGAGGCCGTGGCTTGCGCCAAGGGCCAGTGGTCCACGGCGAAGGGCAACGTGACCCGCGACTACAAGGGCACGCCGATCTGGAGCTTCACCGGCCGCGACAACTCGCCGTATGTGCAGGAACACACCGACCTGATCGAGAGCATCCGCAAGGGCGCGCCGATCAACGAACTGAAGAACGTGGCCGAAAGCTCGCTGACGGCGGTCATGGGCCGCCTGACCTCCTACACCGGCAAGGCCGTGAGCTGGGACCAGGCGCTCAACTCGAAGGAAGACACCTTCCCGAAACAGCTGAGCTGGGACATGCAACTGTCAATTCCGCCCGTCGCCGTCCCCGGCAAGACCCCGCTGGTCTAAAGTCCGGCCAGGGTCCGCGAGAAAACGACGGCTGGCGAGTTCCCACGAACCTGCCAGCCGTCTTTTCTTATGGTATGGTTGAGGGACCGCCGCCGCGCTCCGGCGTCATCGAGCACTCATCCTGACTGCTTGGGGTTCACACCATGAAGCTGACTTGCACTTGTTTCCCCTGGTGCGTGCGTGCATTGTCGCTGGCGGTTCTGCTGGGGTTCGTATCGATGCTGCCCGCCCAGCAGGCCCAGGAGCCTGCCCCGATATTCGTTGCGGCCCGCGCGGCGGCAGCTAACAAGAGCGTCAACAAAAGCAAGTTGCTGGGGTTCAGCATCTCCGACCGGCCGTTCGACGAACTGCCGGCTCAGGGCGCGGTGCTCGTGGGCTTTGAAGTGGGCCTGGAGAAGGACAGCGACAATGTAGCGGCCGTGCGTCCGATCTACCGAACGGCGCTGGGCGAGACGTATTTCAAGGAATATGGACTGTTTACCAACCGGGGCAGCGGCAAGAGTGTCATCAATACCCGCGTCGGCCGCACCGTGCGCGTCAGTGCGTCCTCGGGCTATGCCGTGAGCAGCATCACGGTGCGCACGGGCTTTGGCATTAACGGGCTTTCTCTGCGTTACATGCGCATTGACGGCGCGAAGCTGGACAAGAACCAGACTTATGCCAGCAACTGGGTCGGCAGCGAACGCGGCGGCGAGCATACCATCGGCGACGGCACGCCGATCATTGGCGTCTTCGGCAATGAGAACGACTCGAACCTGATCGCGCTCGGCGTCTACAACCTCAAGTCCGCACCCATACCGACGCCGCCGCCGGTCAAGCCGACGACGCCAGCACCGACCGCCAAGAAGCCGCCCGTGGAAACCAAGCCGGAGACCGTGCGGCCAACGACGCCGACGACCAAGCAGGAAGCGGCGGAGTCGCCGGCCACGGTGTCCACCGGGCTGCCGCCGGACGCCGACGAAGACCAGGCGCAGATGCCTGCGTGGATGCTGATCGCGCTGCTGGCCATGGTGCTGCTGCCCGGTATCGTTGGCATGATGGTCATCTTCGGTCGGAAGGCAACGGTCGCCACGAAGTCCGCGGACGATGAGGCCGAGGCGGACAAGTCGCCGTTCGATCTCGACGAACTGCGCGGCCTGGCCGGTCTGGCGCCCTTGCCGTCCCCGGAAGGCATTCGCGGCAAGCCCGCTGGCCCCAAACCAACCGCGCAGCCCGAAGCGCCACGCGATAGCACTGAACGCCCATAGGTGCAGCGTCCAGGGAGTGGCTGCCTGAAGTACGTCGGGCTTTCCAGCCCGACAGGTCGTGCCCGAGGCTGGCCGCGCCCGCGCGACGACACCGCGGCCTGACCGGGTCGGTCAGCGCGGCCGAGGCACGGCGCCCGGGGTGGGCGTGATCACGCGAACAGGTCGCCCTGCACGGACATCTGCTTGAGCTGCTCGTTGATCCACTGGGGATTGCGGGTCAGCCGGGCCTCGACCCATTCGGGTGGGTCGCCACGGCCTCGCGCACCCAGTCGGGGTAGCGGGCCAGCGTCGCGTGCAGCCAGGCCTGAAGCCCATGGCGGATGCGCTCGCGAACCTCCTCGGCGTCGACGAGGCCGCAGTACGGGATCGG
>JAEUIF010001114.1 GCA_016795185.1 Planctomycetia bacterium
AGGGCGCGCTGGACAAGGTGCCGCGCAATCAGGTGGCGGCCTGGGAGAAGCAGTTCTTGCTGTTCATGAAGGAGCAGCGCGCCGAGGTACGCAACACGCTGCTGCAAGAACGCAAGCTGACGAAGGACATCGAGGCCAAGCTGCTGGCGGCGATCCAGGACTTCCAGCCGCAGTTCAAGCCGGCCTGATAAAATGATACTGGCGTCGTTCATCGCCGTTGAGCCGCGAGCCGTAGGTGAGCGATCCACATGCCAGTGAAAGACATCCACGCCCATACGTTCGCGAAATCGTCGATCCTGTCGAGTTACCAGATGCCCCGGGTAATTCCACCGATTGAAGTGATTCGCGTGCTCAATCGGGCCAAGGTTAGTTTCGTACTGGTTGGTTTGCACGGGCTGGTCGGTTGGCTGAAGGAACCTCGTGGCACCGAAGATGTGGACTTGATCGTTGCCGCGAAACATCACAAGCGGGCGGTCGCCGCCTTGCTCAGGGCTTTCCCTCATCTGCACGCGGTTGATTTGCGTGCCGTAACGCGGTTCATGGAACATGAGTCGGAAACCGTGCTGATCGATGTCATCAAGCCGATTCAGCAGCCGCATCGGGAAATCTTCAAGCATGTGAAAACGCTGACCGTTGGCAGGCAGTCGTACCGTATTCCTTCACTGGAGATGGCCATCGCGCTGAAATTCGCGGCCATGACCAGCCACAACTGGGCACAAGCGGACAAATTTCAGGATGCACACGATTTCATCCTGATAGTCAACGCCAACCCGGAGATCGAATTGCCAAAACTCAGGAGCTTGGGCGAGTTGGTCTTCCCCACAGGTGGCTCGGAATTGTTGGAAATGGTACGGCGAGTCAGAAACGGTGAACGGTTGGTGTTTTAGCACTCTCCCGATACGCGAACTGGGTCGCTCCGGAGAGTCGGTAATGAAACTCACCGTCTACTACGACGGCCTGTGTCAGCTCTGCTCGCGGGAGATGCAGTACATTCACGGCATCCCACGCATGACCGAGCAGATTGAGTTCGTGGACTACACGGACCCGAGTTTCGACGCGCGGGCGAACGGACTCGACCCGGCGGCCTTGGACTGGTACTTCCACGCCCGCACGCCCGATGGCCAGACACGGACCGGCGTGGATGCGTTCATTGAATTGTGGCAGGTGGTGCCGCGCATGCGCGGGCTGGCCTGGCTGGCGAGCAAGCCGGGATTGTACACGCTGTTCCGTATGGGCTACTGGTGCTTCGCCCACGTGCGCCGCTGGTTGCCACGCCGGGCGCAAAGCTGTCCACTGAAACCGAAATCGACCGTCGTTTAGCCGCGAGCCGACTGTCTTCCGTTTAGCCGCGAGCCGAAGGCGAGCGCTCGCAGCCTGCGAGAGTAACTCATGGCCAAGACCCGTGCCCTCGTCAAGCGCCGCAAGGCGATCCGCAACATCCGCAAGATCACGCGGACAATGGAACTGATCGCCACCTCGCGCTTCCAGAAAGCGATGAAGCGCGCCCAGGACGCCGAGGCGTTCACACGCAAGATCGCGGAACTGGCCGCCGACCTGAGCGCCACGGCCGGCAACGTCAAGCACCCCTTGATGGAAACACACGATCCCATCAAGCACAATGTCTTGCTAGTCCTCTGCTCCAATCGCGGCCTGTGCGGCGGCTACAATGGCTCCATTCTTCGCGAAGCAATGAGCCGCGTTCGGGGCATTCAGGCGGAGCAAAAGACGCTGCACCTGGAACTGTCCGGCAAGCGGGCCATCGCCTGGTTCAAGTTCCAGGGCTTCACTCCAGAGCAAGCCTTCACCCACTTCGAGGACAAGCCAAAGTTCGACGAGGTCGAGGTCATCGCCAACCGCTACATCGAAGCCTACAGCGCACACAAGATCGACCGGGTGGATGTGGCCTACATGAAGTTCATCAACCCCGGGCGCCAGGCCGCCGTCGTCGAAACACTGCTGCCGCTCGCGGGCGTGACGGACGAGAACAAGCCGGCCGCCAAGTCGCAGGTGGACTACGAGTTCCTGCCCGACGCCGCCGGCATCCTGGAGGAAATCCTGCCGACCGCTTTCCGCACCCGGCTGTTCAAGTGCTTCCTGGATGCTGCGGTCAGCGAGCAGATCGCCCGGCGCGTGGCGATGAAAGCCGCTACCGAGAACGCGGGCGACATGATCAAGAGCATCACCCGACAATACAATCGCGCCCGCCAGGCGCAGATTACCAAGGAAATCGCCGAGGTCATTGGCGGCGCGGCGGCCCTGGAATAACCGGCGATGGACGGCCCGTTCCGCGAACCGCCGCAACCTGTGCCCAGCCTGGCCGCGTGCTACTTTTATCACACGCTGGAACTGCCGGGGCACGGCATCGTCGAGGGTGAATGGGACTTGCGGCCAAACCTCGACGCCTACCTGGGCGGCGTCGAATTTCAGGGCCAGCGGGTGCTGGAGGTGGGCACGGCGAGCGGCGGCGTGGCCTTTCACCTCGAGCGCCAGGGGGCCGAGGTCATCGCCTTCGATCTATCGCCGGAACGCTGCACCGATATCGTGCCGTTCCACGGCGACGACCTGGCGGCCCGCACCGAACGGACCCGGAAGCACCTGGAACGCATCCGCAACGGCTTCTGGCTGGCCCATGCGGCTTTGGAATCGCGGGTGCGGCGCGCGGAAGGCACGGTGTACGAGATTCCGGAAGCACTCGGCCCAGTGGATGCAACGACCTTTGGTAGCGTGTTGCTCCACCTGCGCGACCCGTTCCTGGCCCTGACCAGCGCGGCGAGACTGACGCGCCGAACGTTGATCGTGACCGAGTTGTTGCAGCTGCGGACCTGGCAGCGCTGGCTGCTGAAACTGAGCGGTACGCACGGCCCGGTCTGGCTGCCCGACGCCCAGAGCGGTGAGCCGAAGCATAGCTGGTGGTACTTGCCGCCGGAATTGGTGAGGCGGTGGTTGAATATCCTGGGTTTCACGCGGGCGCGAACGACTGCTCACACGCAGTTATTTCGGGGAAGCCCCAATCAGTTGTATACGATTGTGGCGGAGCGCAAATAGCAAAGGCGATTTCCGGAGAACCGCACGATTGGTTGCACCGGTCATGACCGCAGGAGTCCAGGAACTTTCGGCTGAGGCACGGCATCACCTCCAAGCCTTGCATATCGGCAGCGAGGTGACTCGATGGTTTCGTCGGGAGAGGGAACCCCATGTGCTGAACGTGACGCCCGAGCGAGTCATCGCAGCGCTGCATGAAGCCGGCATCAATGGGGTACTGATGGGCACGCATGGCATCAACGTCTACCGCGATGAAGCAAGAGCCACCCAGGATGTGGATGTCCTCGTGACGAAAAAAGACGCGCGGAAAGCCGTGCGCGTTTTGGAAAGGACTTTTCCGTACCTGGAGGTCGTGGAAAACGCCGCGGTCGCACGCTTCGTCGACCCGGTTACTCAGAAGGTCGTCATTGACGTGATGAAGCCTGCCTCGCAGGCCATGCATGCCGTTTTTCGGCACACGATCGCCATCGGGACGACGCATCGGATTCCCAGCTTGGAGATGGCGTTGATCAGCAAGTTCGCCGCGATGATTTCGCCCAATCGGCCCGCCAAAAAGAAAGCGGTTGATGCCGGCGATTTCTTGAACATGGCGGAAGGGCATCTACAGAAAATTGACCTGTCCAAGTTGCGCCGCTTGGCGGATCAGATTTGTTTCGGCGGCGCCGACAAGATTATGCAGTTTATCAACGACGCCAAGGCAGGCCGAGTTCCCAAGCTATGATCCTGGGGATTGCGGCAGCTGCTGAAACTACGGGAGAAGCAATGGCCAGCAACAATGGACACGCGAACGGCAAGAAGGTCGGCAAGATCGTGCAGGTTATCGGCTCGACCTTCGACGCCGAGTTCGCCGAGGGGCACTTGCCGGAAATCTACAACGCGCTGCGCGTCGAGTCCGACGCCAAGGGCGTGCCGATCAAGCTCACCGGCGAAGTGCAGCAACACTTAGGCGGCAACCGCGTCCGCGCCGTCGCCCTGGGTTCGACCGACGGCCTGATGCGCGACATGGACGTCACCGACACCGGCGCGCCCGTCAGCGTGCCCGTCGGCAAGGAGACGCTGGGCCGCGTTTTCAACGTGCTCGGCGAGCCCATCGATGGGCGCGGTCCAGTCGTCACGCAGGAAACCCGCTCGATCCACCAACCGCCGCCGCCGTTCACCGAACTGTCGTCGAAGACCGAACTGTTCGAGACGGGCATCAAGGTCATCGACCTGCTCACCCCGCTGGTCCGCGGCGGCAAGGCCGGCCTGTTCGGCGGGGCTGGCCTGGGCAAGACCGTGATCCTCACCGAACTCATCGCCCGGATCGCCAGCCAGCACGGTGGCTACTCGGTGTTCGCCGGCGTCGGCGAGCGCACCCGCGAGGGCAACGACCTCTGGCTGGAAATGCAGGAAACCCAGATCGGCACCACGGGCCGTTCCGTGCTGACGCAGACCGCGATGGTCTTCGGCCAGATGAACGAACCGCCAGGCGCGCGGCTGCGCGTGGCCCTGTCCGCGCTGACGATGGCCGAGTGGTTCCGCGACTCGACCGGCGCCGACACGCTGCTGTTCGTCGATAACATCTTCCGCTTTTCGCAGGCCGGTTCGGAAGTGTCCGCGTTGCTTGGGCGTATGCCAAGTGCCGTGGGTTACCAGCCGACGCTGGCCACGGAAATGGGCGAGTTGCAGGAACGCATCACCAGCACCGTGAAGGGGGCCGTCACCAGCGTGCAGGCCGTTTACGTGCCTGCCGACGACCCGACCGACCCTGCGCCGGCCAATGCCTTCCAGCACCTCGACGCCTACATCTACCTGGAACGCAGCATCGCGGAAAAGGGCATCTACCCGGCGGTCGATCCGCTGGCGTCCAACAGCCGTATCTTGCAGCCCGGCACCGTGGGCGAGGAGCACTTCGCCGTCGCCCGCCGCGTGCAGCAGATTCTCCAGCGCTATCGCGAGTTGCAGGACATCATCGCCATCCTCGGCGTCGAGGAACTGAGCGAGGAAGACAAGCAGGTGGTGAACCGGGCGCGGCGCATTGAAAAATTCCTCTCACAGCCGTTCATCGTGGCGGAAGCGTTCACCGGCCGCGCCGGCAAGGTCACGCCGATCGCCGAGACCATCCGCAGCTTCAAGGAACTGTGCGACGGCAAGTGGGACCACCTGCCCGAGCAAGCCTTCATGTACGTCGGCGTCATCGAGGAAGCGGCGGAACAGGCCAAGCGTCTGGCGGAAGGAAAGTAGTCCATGAACGGCACCAAGTCCGTCCAGGTTGTGGTCGTCACTCCCGAGCGCACCGTCCTCGACGCGGCAGTGGACTTCGTCTCGCTGCCGATGTACGACGGCGAACTGGGCGTGCTGCCCGGTCGCGCGCCGCTCATCGGCCGCCTCGGGGCCGGCGAACTGCGCACCCGCAAGGGCACCGTCACCGAACGCTTTTTCATCGACGGCGGCTTCGCCCAGGTCCGCGCCGATGTGGTCACGGTGCTGACCGCCCGCGCCATCAAGGCCGAGGAAATCGATCAGCAGGCCGCCAACAACGTGCTCCAGAATCCGCCACCCGGCGAAGGCCGGCAGAAGGCCCAGGACCGGGCGCGCATTCAGCTGCGCGTGGCCCGCAAGGCGGCGGAATCCGCGGTTTGAGACGACTCATCGCACGCTCGCAACCCGCCATGGGACGGTGCGTTCGACGGAATAGCCCCAAAAAAGGCCCGCCATGAACGCAAACCTCTGCGTTGAGCGTGTCCTGGATGATTTAGCCGACAAAGTCGGCAGGATTCTGGATGCGACGCCTCTGGCAATTCTTGGTCCCATCCTTGGTGATATGGATCTGCAAGTTCGGCGGGCGGTCGAGTCGATTCCCGTGGAGAAAAAGAAACCAAAGGCCGCAATTCTCCTCGACACCTTGGGCGGCGTGGTGGAGTTGGTCGAACGCATGGTGGGAACGCTTCGACATCATTTTTCGGAACTACACTTTCTGATCCCAGACCACGCGATGTCGGCCGGCACGATCTTCGCCATGTCGGGCGATGCCATTTGGATGGACTATTTTGCCTGCCTGGGGCCAATTGACCCGCAAATTGAACGGGATGGGAAACTGGTGCCGGCGTTGTCGTAGGTCGTTCAGTTCGAGCAGTTGGTGACGAAATCGCTGGCGGGCCAGCTTTCGCCAGCAGAACTGATTTTGCTCCAGAAACTCGATTTGGCTGATCTGCATTCCTACGAACAGGCCAAAAACCTGTCTGTCAACCTGCTTGAGGAGTGGCTGTCCAAGTACAAGTTCAAGGACTGGGCACAGACTCAAGCCCGAAAGTTGCCCGTGGATGGCAACTTACGCCGCCAACGAGCGAAGGAGATTGCCGAGGCGCTCAGCGACCACACGCGATGGAAGTCGCACGGTCGCCCCATCTCGATGAAGGTACTTACAGACCAACTCAACCTTCGGATCAACGATCTCGGTGCGAACCCGGACCTGCACCAAGCAGTCAAACTTTACTTCGACTTGCTGATGGATTACACTCAGAAGACAGCCAAAGCCCAAACGGTCCACGCACCGGGGTATTGCGCATGAATACGACCCCCACCCTATCGCAAACCGCGTTTGACGAGCTTCTGCGTCGAAACCCCGCGATTGATCCCGAACTTCTCACCCAAGTCCAACAAGCAACGGCGTTGCTGCGTCAACTCGGGTTGCTTTCGACAGAACCGACTGAGGCGATCCGGCCGTTTGGCCGTCGGTGCCGAGAAACGGCCGAACGACCGAAGTTCTCCAACTGGCCATCCACCGCCCGCAATATTCAATTGAACAAGCTTGGATAGCTTGGGCCGACGCTATGTGGATTGGAATAAGCGCAACCGCGAGCGACGATGCGGCAAACTATTTCCTATCGAACTCACCCACCAGCTTCTGAAAATCCTCCCGGCTCCGCAGCGGCTCGAAGACCTTGCCGGTCTTGAGCTGCACCGGGTCCATCCAGCCCTTTTGCACCGCCTGCCGCAGCATCTGCACCGCCTGCGCGGCGTAGCCATCGCTCAGCTGCTGGCGTTCCTTCATGGGCAACTTCAAGTCGAGCCGGACCATCAGTGAACAACGCGTCAGGATAATGGCCGCGCGGCGATACTCCTCGGCGCTGTCCGGGTTGAGCTTCGGCAACTCGACGGCCAGCTTCGCCGCCTCGACGTGGCGGCCCGGTTCGGCCTTCTCGCCGATGCGCAGGAGCGTGTCCGCCAGCGTCAGCTGGTGCTTTTGGAGGAACTGCCGATAGACCGGGTTGCCGGGGTCAGCCTTCGCGGCATTGTCGTGGTGCTGCCGGGCCTGGGCCAGCAGTTCGCGCGACTTGTCGAGCTTGCCCTGATTCATGGCCAGCGCCGCCAGATTGTCCAGAATGGCCGCCAGGTGGCTCTGATAGTCGGGTACGGCGGGAAAATCGTCGGCGAGCTTCTTCTGTAACTCCAGCGCGCGATTGCTGTCCTTTTCGGCTTCGTCATAGCGCTTCGCGGCGCTCAGCATGGCAGCCAGGTTGTTGTGTGACTGCGCCAGGTCCTGCCGATAAGCCAGCGCGGATGGGAATTCGTCGGCCAGCTTGCGGCGGTAGTCGAGGGACTGACGCAGCAGCGCTTCGGCTTTTTCCGGGCCTTGCAATTCGTGCAGTACGTTGCCCAGGTTGCTGGTGGTCGCGGCCAGTCGGCGGCGGTAGTTCGGCACGGTGGGATACTGCTGGACCAGCTGCTCGAAGTGGGCCAGCGCCTGGCGATACGCCTGCTCGGCCTCGCCGTGGCGCTTGACGCCGCGCAGCAGCGCGCCCAGGTCGTTCAGGGTGCCCGCCAGGTCTTCGCGAAATTCCGGGTGGCTGTCGGAGTACTCTTTCGCCAGGACTTCCTGCAACGCTAACGCCTGGCGGTAGGACTTCTCCGCTTCCTCGGGCTTGCCGGTACGCAGCAGCACCAGCGCCAGGTCGTTGAGGCTTTTGGACAACTCGTGCCGGTAGTCGGCTTGCTTCGGGAACTCCGCCGCCAGTTTGTCCTGGATGGCGATGGCGGCGCGGTCGTCCTGCTCGGCCTCGGCGAGCTTGCCGCGCGTGCGTTGCAGCTGGCCGCGATCAAAGTAGGTCAGGGCCAGGTCGCGCCGGTAGTCGGGCTCCTGGGGAAACTCCTTGGTCAACGCCTCAAACCGCTCCATGCTGTTGCGGTAAGCGACTTCGGCGTCGGGAAACCGGCCCAGCATCCGGTAAACGTTGCCCACTTGCTGATACGCCTGCCCCGCTTGCTGGCGGACCTCTGGTTCGTTGCTTTGCTTTTCGAGAAATTCGCCGTGGAAGGCGACCGCTTTCGCGAGCAGCCGTTGCCGCACGTCCTCCATCAAGGGGACATGGGCCAGTTCATTCTGACCGACTTCGGTGAGCATCTGCTGGACGGCTTCGCGCGACTTGCGGAAGTTCTGTTCGGCACGCTGTCGTTGGCGCTCGGCGACCGCGCGCAGCGCATCCGCCTGTTTACGGCGAAACTCGGCTTTCTCCTCGCTGGCGCGGGCCCGGTCGCGCTCCGTCTCGGCTTCCTCGGCTTTCTGCCGCCGCTCCTCGGCCAGCTGGTCCAGCTGCGCGTTCTTGCTTTGCAGCGTGACGTTGAAGTACAGGCTGCCGGCGAAGATGGTCGCCAGCGCGAGTACGCTGACGGCCAGCAGTCCCGCCGCGGCCGGCCGGCGCTTGACCCACTTCACCACGCGCTCGGAGACGGCGATGGGTCGGGCGACAATTGGCCGGCCATCGAGAAAACGTTCCAGGTCTTCGGCCAGCGCGGCTGCGCTGGAGTAACGTTTCGCCGGTTCTTTGTATAAGCATTTCAGGCAGATGGTTTCCAGGTCGCGCGGCACGCTGGGCAGCAGGTGGTTGGGCGGCAACGGCTCCTCGTAGAGCACGAGCAACATGGTGTCCATCGCCGTCTCGCCCTTGAACGGCGGCCGGGCGGTGAGCAGTTCGTAAAAGATCGCGCCCAGCGCGTAGACATCCGTGGCGGGGCCGATGTCGCGCAGCCGACCTTCCGCCTGTTCGGGGGCCATGTAGCTGGGCGTGCCCATCACGTCCCCGGTGCGGGTATGGCCGGCGGTCTCGGTCAGGTTCTTGGCCAGGCCGAAGTCCGTGATTTTCGGCACGCCTCCCTTGGAAAGCAGAATGTTGGCAGGCTTCAGATCGCGGTGGACGATGCCGTGCTCGTGGGCGGCGTGGATGGCGCGGGCCAGCGTCGCGATCAGCTGGGCAGCCTGGCGCGGCGGCAAGCGGGTCTCGTAAATCTGGTCGAGCAGGCTGCCGCCATCGACAAACTCCATTGAAAAGAACGGGCGGCCTTCGTGCTCCCCGATCTCGTAAATCTGCGTGATGTTGGGGTGCTGCAAGCGGGCGACGGCTTCGGCCTCGGCCCGGAAACGGGCCAGCACATCGGCGCTGGCATGACTGCCGCTCAGGATCATCTTCAAGGCGACGGTGCGCTTGAGCCCGACCTGGTTCGCCTTGTAGACCACGCCCATGCCGCCGCGCCCGAGTTCGTTGAGCAGCAGATAGCCGGGCACGGCGGCCAGTGGCGGGGGCGGTGCAGCGCCGATCGGCAGCTCGACCGCGCCGGCGAGCGTGGGCGATTCAGGTCGGATGCTGGGGCCGGTCGAGCGCGCTGGCGCAGGCTGGTGCAGCGAATGGACCGGCAACGACGGCGCGGACGGCAAGGGCACATGCGTGGCCGCGCCGCACACCGGACAGATTGCCGTCCCGCCGGCACCCAGCGACAATGCATCGCCCCAGGCGTCTTCCCACTGGTGGCCCTGTGGGCAGGTGTAGGTCATCGCCATGAACGCCCCCGCAGTGATGGTCCGCCTCGGGCGCGCCGGGCGGGTTGCCGGTCTGGTGTGCGTTGTATGGCTTCCGATTATCGCAGCCAAACGGCGGGATGCAACTATCCCCCGGCAGCGCTGCCGCGCCGGCAGGGCGCTGCCGCGAATCGCGGCAGTGTCTGTCGCCAAACTAGGCGACAGTCACCGCCCTGTTGCCGGCTGAAATTTCGGCTATTGTCCTAAGTACAAATGATGATGATGGTTCCGCAGCGCTATTTCGTGCGGTTCGGACATTGGCATTCGGTTTGCTTTTCCATTGAACGTCAGCCGAAAGGTTGCTTTCGGCGAGGGTTGATCCCATGCCCTACAGCAAGGCGGCGTCGATGAACCTGACCTGCTGGCCCAAGCCTGGACGATCCATGTCCGCAGAACTGTCTCCGCTGGACGGTGATATGGTGGAGCTGGCCTTGCTGCTGCCGAGCTGGCAAGCCGAGGCCCTGCAATCTTCCGCCCACCAGCACGGACAGACGGCCGGGCAAGTGCTGCGGGCCCTGATTGGCGATTACTGCCGTCGTCATGCGAACCTGGATCGCTACGCCGATAGCGACGAAGACGATGCCTGATTGATCTACTCTGCGCGTTTCCTCCTCCTTGTAGCCGCCGGAGCGGTTTCACCCTGAAGCCGTTGCCGGCGGGTTTGTTTTGGTCCCGACCGCCAATCCAATCCGTGGTAGAATCGAGGACCGTGCGAAAACCCAACCCGAGGGACCCACCCATGCGGTTTCGC
>JAEUIF010001164.1 GCA_016795185.1 Planctomycetia bacterium
CCCATCACCGGCCCACCCCCCTGTTGGACTTCCGATACTACCTGTAACCCCCGCTGTTTAAAAAATTCACCCCCCCCCAACCCCCCCCCCCCACCCCCGCCGGGGGAGAGGGGGGTCCGATGCCGCTTGCCAGTCAATATAGACGAACCAGGGGCCATAGGCTAACCACCCAGCGCCGGCCGCGTCCGGCGCGGGCTTGAAGCAAATGGACTTGACTCAAAAAATCCCTCTGTTATGGTCCCGCCGCTTTCCGCTTCTCACTTCAGGCCAAGCGCAGGATGCACCTCGGGCGGAATATCGCCGCGGGGCCGGAAGCGGAGTCGAGCCGGGTGCCGGACGGCATCGGGCCGTGCCTGACAAGAGGGTCCGGCATCGGGCAACCGGCCGGGGGGTCGGACGGGGAAAGGAGGCCATTGGTGGCTAGGGTACTTTCGCGGATGATGGCGTGCCTGGCGGTGAGCGTGACGCTGTACGCCCTGGGGGACCTCGGAGGCGCGTTCGTCCGGGCGCAGAACCGGACGACCCGGGCGCACCAGCAATTGACCGTCGGCATCAGCAGTCTCCGCCAGGGAGATTACGAGCTGGCCGCCACCTTCTTCCAGCAGGCCAAGGCCGGCGAGGAAGACCTCAGCCCGACTGAACGCCAGGAGCTGGCCAGCCGGATGCAGTTCGTCGAGATGGCCCTCAAGGCCCGCCAGGATGGCGCCGACCAGCTCAAGCAGGCGGAGGATGCGGTGAAGGACAACCGCACGCAGGATGCCCTGACCCTGCTCCGTCAGGTCACCACCAACCAGTATCTGAAGCCGGCTGACAAGCAGCGGGCGCAGCAGCTGGTCACCCAGTTGCAGCCGCGCGGGAACACCCCGCCGGCCGCGTCGCCCGCCTCGCCGTCGTCGCCGACGACGGTCCAGTCCACCACCGGCAGCGCCCAGCTGCTGCGGGCGCGCACCATGCTCAAGAACGCCCGCGGCCTGCTGACCAAGGGCGAATACGACGCCGCGGAATCGCTGGCCAAGGAAGCCGACAGCCTGAAGCTGTCCTACGGCAGCGGCGAGGACACCCCGCGCAAGGTGCTCGACGACGTCGAGCGGACGCGGGCCGAGAAGCTCGACGGCAAGGGCCTGCTGGCCAATGCCCGCGCTGCCCTCGAACGCGGCGACCTCGACAAGGCCGAGCAGCTCGCCAAGCAGGCCGAGAAGGCCGACAAGAAGTGGTACAGCGGCCTCCAGCTCTGGGGCGACAACCCCGGCAAGGTGCTGAAGGAAGTGCAGGACGCCCGCGCCCGTCAGCCCAGGGACGCCGGCAAGGACAAGACGCCGGCCGTCGCCGACGCCAAGAACAAGACGCCCACTCCGGCCGTCGCCGACCTGACGTCCAAGGTTCCGGTCGTCGCCGACACGAAGGTCGTCCAGGCCGCGGACAAGACGCCCGCCCCGGCGGTTGCCGATGCCAAGAGCAAGACGGCCGCCCCGGCGGTTGCCGATGCCAAGAGCAAGTCGGCCGTCCCGAGCGTGCCCGCGCCGGCGATGCGCGAGACCGAAGCCGCCCGGCAGCTCATCAAGCAGGGCCGTCAGGCGCTGCAAGCCAAGAACTTCACCGAGGCCGAGAAGCTCGCCAAGCAGGCCAGCGCCAAGAACCCGGACCTGAACTGGTGGGACGACACCCCGGATAAGCTGCTCGCGGACGTCCGCCGCGCCCAGGGTCTGGACCCGGTCAAGACCGACGACGTGCGTCAGGTCGCCGCCAAGACCGCGGACAAGGCGCCGGCCGTCGCCGACGCCAAGAAGACCAGCGATGATCCCCGCGAGCTGCTGCGGCAGGCCCGCGACCACTACGAGCACGGCAAGTACGACCAGGCCAAGGAGCTGGCCCTCAAGGCCAACACCGGCAACGTCCGCTGGGGCCTGTTCGAGGATTCGCCCGACAAGCTGCTGAACGACATCCAGAAGGGCCGCACCGGCCGCAGCAAGGAAGAATCCGCCCACCTGCTGGCCGAGGCCCGCAAGCTCTTCGCCGAGGGCAAGCTCGACGAGGCCGAGAAGAAGGCTTATCAGGCGGAACGCCTGCACGGTTCGTACAGCATCTGGGACCTGGGCGACCGGCCGCACAAGCTGGTGGCCGAGATCGAGGAGCAGCGGGCGCGCAACCGCCGCAACAAGACCAGCACCACGCCGCCGGTGCAGGTGGCGACGAACGACAAGAAGGAACAGCCGAAGACCGAGGCCCCGCCCAAGGTCGAGGCCACGGCGAAGGTCCAGCCGCCCGTGCCCCAGCCGGAGCAGACGGCGAAGACTGCTCCGACGCCGGCCGTCGTGCCGACGCCCCCGGTCGCGGTCGCCCAGAACACGTCGCCCCTGATGGGCGGCGCGCAGAATACCTCGCCGCTGATGGGCGGTGCTCGGGTGGAAGCCCCGAAGCCGGCTGCCGACTTCACCAAGCAGAAGGCCAAGCAGCTGCTGGACGAGTGCCGGCACATGCAGAAGCAGGGCAAGCTGGCCGAAGCCGTGGCCAAGGCCAAGGAAGCCCAGCAGGCCGGCGCGATGTTTGAAGCCAACGAGGACCGTCCGGAACTGGCCCTCCAGGAACTGGCCGTGCTCGCGGGCAAGCGGATCGACAACCTGACCGCCGCCGCCGAGGACTATGCCGCGCAGGGCCAGACCGATCCGGCCAGCTACGGCCGGGCGGAAGCCAACCTGACGCAGGCGCGGGGCCTGGCCGTCGCCTTCGGCCTGGACCAGCAGCCCATCGACCGCGTCCAGGGCCGCATCAAGCAGCAGCAGGGCGTGGCGGGCGGCCCGGCAGCGCCCAACTATCTGACGCAGGCCAACCACCAGCCGAGCAAGGAACGCGACCGCGGCCTGCAACTGCTCGACCAGTCGCGCATGGAGCTGCGCCGCGGCGAGACGGCCACCGCCCGCCGCATCGCCGAGGAAGCCTTCACCGGGCCCTATGGCGTGCAGCAAGAGGCCGCCGCCGTGCTGCGGTCCATCGACACCGAGGAGTTCAACGTCCGCCTGCGGAACGACAAGCGCAAGGCCGACCTGATCATCGACGCCTATCGCCGCAAGGACTTCGCCCAAGCCAAGCTGCTGGTCGATCAGCTGGACATGGCCCAGCTCGCCCCGGACCAGCGGATGCGGCTGAAGAGCATCCTGGAATCGCCGGAGCTTCAGCCCAAGGCGGTCGCCGCCTTACGGCAGCCCGGCGCGGGCGTGGCCACCACCCAGGGCGTGGTGCAGACCGTCGGCAGCGAGGAGGTCAAGGACGAAGCCGCCGGCAACTTCGCCAGCCAGGTGCAGGCCATGCAGGAAGTCAAGTTCCAGCAGATGCGGGCCGACGGCATCAAGGCGCAGCAGCAGGCTGTCGAGCTGTTCAATAGCAAGGAGCCCGGCAAGGCCATCGACGTGCTGAACGCATATCGCGGCCGGCTCGACGACAGCGGCCTCGATCCGGACAAGGTGACGCTGCTCCGCCGCCCGGTGGAAGCCCGCGTCCAGGACTACAAGAAGTACAAGGCGCAGATGGAGTTTGAAGCGGTCGCCAAGGACGCCCACAACAAGGCGCAGAACCGCATCCTGCAACGCTCGATCGCCGAGCAGGAAAAGAAGAAGCAGGTCGCCGAGCTGATGGACAAGTACAAGACCTTCCACAAGGAAGGGAAGTACAAGGAAGCCGAGATGTACGCCATGAAGGCGCACGAACTCGATCCCGACAACCCGGTGACCGGGGCCGCCGTCTACGTCGCCCGCGTCGGCCACAACCAGCAGCGCCTGGAGCAGACCAAGAAGAACAACGGCGACTTCGACGTCCACGCCCTGCGCGATTCGACCGACATGGGCAAGTACGTCAACCTGGACCACCCGCTGGAGATCGACGCCGAACGGACGAAGCTCGCCAAGTCGCGCGGCGCGGTCAAGGGACTGGACCTGCGCAAGAAGAACGCCAAGGAACGCGAGATCGAGGGCAGCCTGAACAAGCCGATCACCATGTCGTTCGACAACAAGCCGCTCAAGGACGTGATCGACGAGCTGCGCGATCTGACCGGCGTCAACATCGTCACCGACCAGCCGGCCCTCGACGAGGACGGCGTCAGCGCCGACCGGCCGATCAGCATCAAGCTGGAAAACATCTCGATGAAGTCGGCTTTGAACGTGCTCTTGCACCAGGTCCACCTGACCTACGTCATCAAGGACGAGTGCTTGCAGATCACCACGGAGAAGCACGCGCACGGCAAGCTGGTGCAGAAGACGTACCCGGTGGCCGACCTGATCATCCCGGTGGACAACTACATCGTGGCCCCGGCCGCCAACCTGATGAACGTCATCGGCCAGCAGAACCACAACAACGTCAGCAACGGCGTGACCGCCATGCAGCCGCGCAACGGCCTGAACGGCGGGACCACCGTGGGCTCGATGGGCGACAACGGCAGCCAGAACCAGCCGTCGGGCGACGGCCACGTGAAGCCGGAGAACCTCAAGGCCAGCACGCGGGCGCCCGGCCAGACCGACACCATGCACGACCTGCTCATCAAGCTCATCACCAGCACCATCGCCCCGAAGAGCTGGAGCGACGTGGGCGGGCCGGCGACCATCGACTACTTCCCGCTCGGCATGGCCCTGGTCATCAGCCAGACGCCCGGCGTGCAGGAGGAAGTGGCCCAGCTGCTCGACGCCCTGCGGCAGTTGCAGGACCTGGAAGTGTCCGTCGAGGTCCGCATGATCTCGCTGGAAGAGTCGTTCTACGAACGCATCGGCATCGACTTCAACATGAACATCAAGACCGACCGCATCACCAAGGAGTTCGAGCCGCAGGTCGTGACGCAGCAGTTCAAGCCGCTCAACCAGATCAACGATCCGTTCCCGAAGCGGCTGTTGACTGGTATCACCCCGGCCGGCTCGGCGGGCAACGGCGGCTCCGGCATCAACGCCCTGACGCCGGACCTGGACATCCCGATCACCAACTCCAGCTTCCGGTACGCCATTCCTCCGTTCGGCGGCTACCCGAACATCCCGGGCGCCGACGGCGGCCTGTCGATGGGCCTGGCGTTCCTGAGCGACATCCAGGTGTTCATGTTCATGGAAGCCGCCCAGGGCGACCGCCGCACCAACGTGCTGCAAGCTCCGAAGCTGACGCTGTTCAACGGGCAGACGGCCACCATCCAGATTCAGGACTTCCAGTGGTTCGTCACCAACGTGCAGGTGGTGCAGAACGGCGGCCAGACGGTGTTCGTGCCGCAGAACCAGCCGATCCCGATGGGCATCAACCTGGCCATCCAGGCGGTGATCTCGGCGGACCGGCGCTTCGTCCGGCTGAACATCGCCCCGACCATGACCAACCTGGCGTCGGCCACCGTGCCGCTGTTCCCGATCACCACGTTCATCACGCCGGTGTTCGAGGGCGGGGCCCAGGGCCAGCCGGTGCCGTTCACCCAGTTCATCCAGCAGCCGACCTTCACCACGGTCACCATTCAGACCACGGTGAGCGTGCCGGACGGCGGCACCGTGCTGCTGGGCGGGTTGAAGCTGATGAATGAGGGCCGCAACGAGTTCGGCCCGCCGGTCCTGAGCAAGCTGCCCTACATCAACCGCTTGTTCAAGAACGTCGGCTACGGCCGCGACACCAGCAGCCTGCTGCTGATGGTCACGCCGCGCATCATCATCAACTCGGAAGAGGAGTTCTTGCAGACGGGCGTCGGCGGGCCTCCGGTCGCCCAGTCACACGGCCCGCGTCCCTCTCCCGCCAGGGGAGAGGGGAGCAACCGGATCGGATACCAGTAAGCAGTTTTCCCAAGCGCGGGGGGCGCGGGGACGCGGGGATCAGCAATGATCTCCGCGTCTTTTTTTTGCGCTGCGTGGCTCGGGCTTTTCAGCCGGAGTCTGGCTGCTCGGCGGCCCCCGTGGCGGCTGGCTGCAAGTACCGCGGCACGCGACGTTCCTCGGCTTTCAACCGCTTCGCGCTCGCCCGCTGGCGGCGTCGAAACGCCGTGGGCAGCCTGCCGTCCAGGTCGCCGCTCCAGCAGGGCACCCGCTCCCCAGTGCATCGGGAAGGTGCTCGTTGATGCTGCCCAGGAGCCGGGGCCAGCGCTGCCGGCATAGACAGACCGTGTCGGTCAGGTACAATTTCAGGCATACCTCCCGATTCACGCGCCCGAAGCGAGCCGCGGGACTCTTAGTGTCTGTCCCAGAAGCCCCTCGCCCCTTGCGGGAGAGGGGTTGGGGTGAGGGGTAAACGGCAAATTCACGGGCACTTCCACCCCTCACCCCCGCCCCCTCTCCCGCACGGGGCGAGGGGAGAAACCTGATGGGACAGACTCTCACTGGAAGAGGAACGCCTACTGTGACCACCGACCCTCGGGTCCTTCGCGCCGAGCGCTACGCCGAGATCGGCGCTGTGATTCAGCGTGACGCCGGCTTGCTGATCGAACGCTGGCGCGAGCGGGCGCTGCATGTCCAGCCCAAGGCCCCCCAGCTGCATCGCGAAGCACTGCTCGACCATTTGCCGGAGTTTCTCGCCCAGCTGGGCCAGCGGCTCGAAAGCCGGGGGCACTCGGAGAACGGCCCGCACACGCCCTCGGCGCACGCGCATGGCCAGCAGCGCTGGGAAGCCGGCTGGTCGCTGAGCGAGATGATCCGAGACTACCAGCTGTTGCGGCTGGTGCTGCTGGAGTACCTCGACGAAGCGCTGAGCCGGGAACTGGACCTGCGCGAGATCATGGCCGTGGGCCTGGCCCTGGATGAAGCCATTGCCGCCAGCGTCGAGCGCTACACGGCGCATCGCGACGAGGAACTGGGCCGGTTGCAATCCGAGCATAGCGCTCAGCAAACTCTGGCCCAGCAGCAACTGATGCAGTGGAAGCACGTCTTCGAGCATGCCAGTTGGGGCGTGGCCCTGGCCAACCCCGCGGACGACATCCTGCTGGCGGTCAATCCGGCCTTCGCCCGGATGCACGGCTACGCGGGCGACGAACTGCTCGGCCGGCCGTTGACCGCGGTCTTCGCGCCCGAATCGCTGACCGCCTTCGCCGAAGCCGTCCGCCGGGTCCAGGCGGACGGTGAGCACGTCTACGAATCGATCCACGTGCGCAAGGACGGTTCCCGCTTCGCCGCGCTGACCAACGTGGTCGCCCTCAAGGACGAGGCGGGCAACCTGCGCCTGCGCGCCGCCAATTGCCAGGACATCAGCGAGCGCAAGCAGCTGGAGGAATCGCTGCGCCAGCAGGCCGAGGCGCTGCAAACCAGCGACCGGCGCAAGAACGAATTCCTGGCCACGCTCGGCCACGAGCTGCGCAACCCACTCGCGCCCTTGCGCAATGCCCTGGAAGTCCTGCGGCTCAACGGCGCGGACCCGGCCGTCGCCAGGCAGGCCCAGGACATCATGGACCGGCAGCTGCACCAGCTCACGCGCCTGGTCGATGACCTGCTCGACGTCTCGCGCATCGCCCAGGGCAAACTGACCCTGCGCAAGGAACGGCTCGATCTACGCAACGTCCTCGCGCAGGCCGTGCAGATGAACACGCCGCTCGTCGCCAGCCGCGGGCACCGGCTGACGGTCCACCAACCCGACGAACCGCTCTGGGTGGAAGCCGACCGCGCCCGCTTGATCCAGGTCTTCGTCAACCTGCTGAACAACGCGGCGAAATACACACCGTCCGGCGGCGAGATCGTGCTGTCCGCGACGGGCGGGCCGCATGTGGAAGTGCGCGTCCGCGACAACGGTGTGGGCATTCCGCCCGAAATGCTGACGCGCATCTTCGACCTGTTCACGCAGATCAACGACGGCATCGACCGCTCGGCGGGCGGGCTGGGCATCGGCCTGACGCTGGTCCGCCGACTGGTCGAGCTGCACGGCGGCACGGTGACGGCGCGCAGCGCCGGCGTCAACCAGGGCAGCGAGTTCATCGTCACCTTCCAGACAGCGCCCGAACCGACCCCGCCGGCCCCAGCTTCTGGAGCGCGGGCGAGTGCTTCCCGCCACATCCTGATCGTCGAGGACAACGCCGACAGCCGGGAAAGCCTGGCCCAGTTGCTGCGCCTGCTGGGCCATCGCGTGGATAGCGCCCCCGACGGGCCGACCGGGATCGAAGCGGCCCTGCGGTTGCGGCCGGAAGTGGCGCTCCTCGACATTGGCCTGCCGCGCCTGAACGGCTACGAAGTGGCTCAGCGGTTGCGCGGCGAACTGGGCGACCGCATCTTTCTCGTCGCCCTCACCGGGCACAGCCAGCCGGAAGACCGCCAGCGCGCGCTGGCCGTAGGCTTCAACGCACACCTCACCAAGCCCATCGAGATGGAACAGCTGGGACAGCTGCTCGACAAGCGAAAGTAAGCCGCGAAAGTAGCCCGCCACGGAGCGGCGGGCTACTTTACGGATGCCAGCACCCCTTGCAGTTCGTGGAAATCGACCGGCTTGGTCAGATGCAAGTCGAAGCCGGCGTCGCGCGAGGTGGATTTGTCGCCGTCCTGGCCGTAGCCCGTCAAGGCGATGAGATAGGTTGCGTGCAGCGTCGGATCCTGGCGAATGTTGCGGGCCACGGCGTAGCCGTCCATGCCGCCCGGCAAGCCGATGTCGCAGAGCACGATCTGCGGAGAGAACTGACGCGCGGTTTCCAGCCCGGTCGGTCCCGAATAGGCCACCTGCACCTGATGCCCCGCCAGGCGCAGCAGCATTTCCATGCTGGCGGCGGCGTCCTGGTTGTCCTCGATCACCAGGACGCGGTGCGAGGAGGAGCATGCGGGCGACGCCGGCGGTGCGGCGCGCGGTTCGTGCGCCAGGTTCATCGGCAACGGCAACTGGATGGCGATGCGCGTGCCCCGGCCCGGCCCCTCGCTGCTCGCCTGGACCTGACCGCCGTGCAGCTCCACCAGCCCTTTCACCAGGGCCAGCCCCAGCCCCAGCCCGCCCCGGCTGCGGTCCAGGCTGCGGTCCGCCTGCGTGAAGGTCTCGAAGACCCGCGCCAGCATGGCGGGCTCCATGCCGATGCCCGAATCGTGGACGGCGATTTCCGCCAGCCCCTCGTCCGGCAGGCGGCGCGCCTCGATCCAGAGGCGTCCGCCGGCGTCGGTGAACTTCTGCGCGTTGTGCAACACGTTGCCCACCACCTGCGCCAGCCGGGTGGGGTCGCCGACCGTCCAGAGCGGTTCGCTGGGCAAGTAGAGGTCCAGGCGCAGGCCCGCGGTTTCCACGCTCATGCGATAGTCTTCGACCACCCCGCGCACCAGTTCCACCAGATCGAGCTGTTCCTTGCGCAGCAGCACCTTGCCGCGCGAGATGCGCGACATGTCGAGCAGGTCGTCGATCAGCCGGGCCATGTGCTTGACCTGGCGGTCGATCATGTCCTGGACCTGCACCAGGGCCGGTTCCTTCGCGCCGATGAAGCGCATCACCTCGACGGCATTGCGGATGGGTGCCAGCGGATTGCGCAGCTCGTGCGCCAGCATGGCCAGGAACTGGTTCTTGTGCCGGTCGCTTTCCTGAATGCTCTGGTAGAGGCGGGCGTTGTCGAGCGCGATGGCCGCCCGCCCCGCCAGGTCGTCGGCCAGCGCGAGGTCGTCCGGCGTGAAGCTCGGCCGGGCATCGCCGAGCGCCAACGTGAGCGCGCCGAGGATGCGGCCCCGGGCGCGGAGCGGCAGGACGACGGCCGTGCGCAAAGGCTGCGTGCCTTCCGCGGCGGCGAAGGGAACGGGCGGATAGGTCGTTTCCAGGTCGGCGCGCATCTGCGGTTCGCCGTCGCGCAAGGCGCGTTCCAGGGCGTCGCGCAGCTCATCGTGCGGACCATCGGCAGCTTTCAGCCGGCCGGTGTGCAGCGTGGCATCGGGCGGGAAGGTCCAGGCCATTTCCGTGGTCCAGCGCTCGCCCTGTTCCAGCAGCAAGGTGACGCCAGCCACATCGGCGAGGAAGGGTACCGCCAGCCGGGCCAGCCCGCCCAGGATGGCCTCGGCATCCAGCGAGCTGGTCAGCACCTTGCTGGCCTCGGCGAGAAACGCGGAGCGGCGCGTCGCTTCCTCGGCGGCGGCGCGCGCGGCCTGCTCGTGTGCCAGGGCGATGCGTTCCTCCGCCTGCTTCTTGATCTGCAAGTTGAGCCGGAACAGCTCGACGAACACCTTCACCTTGGTGCGCAGGATTTCCGGCACCACCGGCGACAGGATGTAATCCACCGCGCCCAGGGAATAGCCCTGCGCGGTGTGCATCTCGTCCGCGAAGCCGGTGATGAAGATGATCGGCGTGTGCGCGGACTTGCGCCGGCGGCGGATCAGGGCGGCGGTCTCGAAGCCGTCGATGTCCGGCATGTTCACGTCGAGCAGGATCACCGCGAACTCGTGTTCCAGGGCCTGCCGCAACGCTTCCGTGCCGGAATAGGCCGTCAGGACGTTCTGCCCCGGCTCCTCCAGGATGGACTTGAGCACCAGCACCTTCTCGGCGAGGTCGTCGACGATCAAGATGTTGACGATGTCGGCGCTGGACATGGTTCCGGTCCAAGACCTCGCGCGCGGCCCGCTCGATTTCCGTGAAGCAGTGGCTGGAGGAATTGTAGCTTATCGGCCCTTCCGGGTCACGCCAACGCGGCAAGTTGCGGCGAACGACCGAGGGAACGGTCGAGCCTGCGGGTGTGAAGCGCCGCCTGGTGGCTGTACCGCGACGGGGCTGGAAACACCGCCTGATTTCTTTACCGCGAAGCGGTTGCACTCCACAGCCCAGGGTCGCGCAGCGCACCCTGGGCTGGAGGCGAATTGGATTGATGTACCCCGAAGGGGTTTGACAAAGCAGGCCATTGCGATTTGTACAACCGCTTCGCGGTAGGCGAATTGTGGGTTAGCACCCCCAGGGTGCGCTGCGCGACCCTGGGCTGTGGAGTACAACCGCTTCGCGCTAAAGAAAAGTCGTCCGAGCAACCGCCATCACGGTAAAGAAAAGTCGTTCAAACTACCAGCGCTCGCCCGGAAGTTCGCTGCGCATCGGCTTGCCACACCCTGGGCAAACCTTCGCCGGAACATGCGTTTGCCGGGCGTCACGGGCGAGCGGCGCGGCGTTGGCATCGACTTTGCTGCATTTCGCGACTGATCGGAGGGGCGAGACGGCACGGCCGGCTTCGTCGCGGAACCCTCCGGACCGAACGGACTGTGTGGAGCCGACCATGAGCATTGTCATGCCGAGCACCGTGGCGGAGTTTGAATGCAGTCGGGAAGACAGGGTGCCTGCGCGGCCCCCCTGCCAGGTCCGTTGCTTTGGCGCGACGGACCCCGGCAAGGTCCGGCCGAACAACGAAGATCAGTTTCTGATCGCCGAGGTTGGCTGCTGTCTGCGGCCCTACCAGTCGAGCCTGCACGAACTGCCGGTGCAGTGCGGGCCGCGCCAGGGCTACCTGTTCGTCGTGGCCGACGGCATGGGTGGACACCGCGCGGGTGAACGCGCCAGCGCGCTGGCCGTGGACTGCGTGAAGTCGGACCTGCTGGCTACCGCGCCGGAATTGCTCGAAGCCGCCCGGAGCGATCCGGACCCGTTGCAGCGCCGTCTGGAGCAGACCATCAGCCATGCCAACGACTGCATCTGGCGCGCCTCGCAACGGCAGCCGCAACTGCGCGGCATGGGCACCACGCTGACGGTCGCCTTCTACCTCGAACCGCATTTGCTCGTGGCCCACGCGGGCGACAGCCGTTGTTACTTGATCCGCGACGGCTGGCTGCACCGGCTGACGCGCGATCATACGCTGGCGCAGGACATGCTCGATCGCGGCAAGGCCAACGTGGGCGACACGATCCCCAACGCCTGGCGGCACATTCTGACCAACAGCGTCGGCGGCAGCGAACAGGGGGTGCGCGCCGACAGCTGCCGGCTGACGCTGCGCGCCGGCGACGGCATCCTGCTCTGCTCCGACGGCCTGACCGACATGCTGAGCGATGAAGAGATCGCGGCCATCATTCGCAAGCGGCAGGAACCGCACGACATCTGCAAGCACTTGATTCAGCAGGCAAAGGAAGCAAGCGGCCGGGACAACATCACTGCCGTCGTGGCGCTATTCAGG
>JAEUIF010000426.1 GCA_016795185.1 Planctomycetia bacterium
GTGCTGATCGTCGGCATGCTGCCGTTCTCCCTGGCCTTGCAGCGCACCGGCGGCGTGACGCTGATGGCCGACGGCCTGATGGCCGTCATCGGCGGCGCGGGGGCGCGGGTGGTGCTGGCCAGCCTCTTCGCCATCACCGCCCTGCTGGGCATGTTCATCTCGAACACCGCGACCGCGGTGCTGATGGCCCCGGTCGCCCTGGCCGTCGCCGCCGAGATGCGCGCTTCGCCTTACCCCTTCGCGATGATTGTGGCCCTGGCCGCCTCCACTGCCTTCATGACGCCGGTCTCTTCGCCGGTGAATACCCTGGTGGTCACCCCCGGCAACTACACCTTCGGCGACTTCGTCCGCATCGGAGTGCCCTTCAGCTTCATTGTCCTGGTCGTCTGCGTCATGCTGGTGCCCTGGTTGCTGCCCCTCTGAACCCGACCCGCACCGCTTTCCCCGACATCCTCCAAAGGATAGCCCCATGAGCGAACCGAGCGATGCACCGAAAACCGCGATGCAGAAAATCCTCGACGCGGTCGAGAAGGTGGGCAACATGGTGCCCCATCCGGCGATCATCTTTCTGACCCTGATTGCCGTGGTGATCGTCCTGTCGCACGTCCTCTATCTGACGGGCACGCAGTTTACCTCGGAAGTCATCGTGCCGAAGCCGGCGCCGGGCAAGGCAGCCGAGGTGGAAATCCTCTATGACTCCGGCACGGCGGTCCACTACCAGACCGTGGAGGAGAAGAAATACACCATCGAGACGCGGACCATCGCGGCGCGCAGCCTGCTGACGGGGGAAGGCGTGCGCTTCATCTATGCGTCGCTGATTCCCAGCTTCATGAGCTTTACCGCCGTGGGTCTGATGATCGTGGCCCTGGTCGGCGCGGGTGTGGCCGAGGAATCCGGTCTGGTGAAAGCCCTGATCCGCAAGCTGGTGCTGGTCTCGCCCCGCTGGGCGATGACCTACATCCTGGCCTTCGTCGGCATCATGTCGAGCATCGCGGCGGATGCAGGCTATCTCGTGCTGATTCCGCTGGCCGGCACCGCGTTCCTCAGTCTCGGCCGCCATCCCCTCGCCGGTCTGGCGCTGGGCTTCGCCGCCGTCGCCAGTGCGTTCACGGTCAACATGCTCATCAAGCCGCTCGACGCCGTCCTGGTGGAGTTCACCAACGACGCCATTCACCTCGTCGATCCGAATAAGTCCATTGGCCTGGCTTCCAATCTCTGGTTCTCCGTGGCCTCCGTGCTGTTCCTGACGCTCATCGTCGCGTTCATCACCGAGCGCATGATCGAACCGCGCCTGGGGAAGTACCAGCCGAAACAAGCCGAGGGCGAGGGCGAGGGCGAGACGGGAACGGAAGCAGCGGGCCTGTCCGAGACGGAGGCGCGCGGCCTGCGCTGGGCCGGTTTCAGCCTGCTGGGCGTGCTGGTGGTCTTCGCGCTGCTGACGCTGCCGTCGGGCGCGCCGCTGCGCAACCCGGACACCGGCGAACTGATCGGCAACTCGCCGTTCATGAACGGCTTGATCGCGCTCATCATGGTGCTGTTCCTGGCGACCGGCGCGGCCTATGGCTTCGGCGCGCAGACCATGAAGAGTAGCACCGACATCATCAAGGCCATCGAAAAAGCGCTGTCGGGCATGGGTGGGCTGATCTTTCTGTTCCTCATCATCAGTCAGTTCGTCGCGTACTTCAACTACACCAACATGGGCACGCTACTGGCCCTGAAGCTGTCCGACGTGCTCAAAGCAGCGAACTTCCCGCCGCTGCTGCTGCTGATCGGCTTCATCGTGGTCGTCGCCCTGATCGACCTGCTCATCACGGGCGCGATCGCCAAGTGGGCGTTGTTCGCGCCGGTCTTCGTGCCGCTGCTGATGAACCTGGGCGTCGCCCCCGAAGCCGTGCTGGCGGCGTACCGCGTGGCCGATTCGCCGATTAACGCGATCACACCGCTCAACGCCTACTTCGCCCTGGTGGTGGGCTTCGCGCAGAAGTACGACCACGGCGCAGGCGTCGGCACCGTCGTTTCCCTCATGTTGCCCTACGTGGTCATCATGATGGTCCTCTGGACCTTGCTCTTCGCCGGCTGGCAAGCCCTGGGGTTGCCCTGGGGCCTGTAAGCGATGGCTGGGCGTCGCGTGCGCGGTGCAAACACGGTTTCTCACTCCCACGAACCATCAACCAGGATGTCATCATGCCAACACTCGGTCCCCAGTACCTCGCCGCGGTGATCAGCGCCGCCGAGTCCCCCAGCGTCTCGATCTATCAGCCAACCCACCGGCACCATCCGGACAACGTCCAGGATCCGATCCGGTTCAAGAATCTGGTGAAGCAGGTCGAAGAGTCGTTGAGCCGGGATTACCCATCGCGCGAAGTCCGGCCCCTGCTGGAACCGCTGCAACGATTGCAAGGCGACACGATTTTTTGGAACCACACCCTGGACGGCCTGGCGGTCCTCGCGTCGCCGGCGCGTTGCGACGTGTTCAAGCTGCCCCGCGCCGTGCCCGAGTTGGCGGTGGTGGCGGGTTCGTTCCACGTCAAGCCGCTGCTGCGCTATGTGCAGTCGGCCGACCGCTTCCAGGTCCTGGCGGTGGCCCAGGACAAGTTCGCTCTGTTCGAGGGCAACCGTTACGCCTTGGATTCCATCCCGGTGCCCCCGGTGGCGGGCCCCGTCCGAGTGCCGGCCCCGTCTGACCCGCGGGCGGAGACCGTCTACGGCGAGGGCATCGCGGGGTACTTCCGCGCGGTCGACCGCGCCGTCACCGAGGAAGTGTCGAAGCCAGCCGGGGTGCCACTGCTGTTGGCGGCCCTTTCCGAAAACCTGACGCCCTTTCGCGCCGTCGCCAAGAATCCGTTTTTGATCCCCGATGCCATCGCGGGCACCGATCCGTTCGCACTCGACGCCGAGGGACTGCGGGCGCGGGCGTGGGCCGTCCTGGAGCCGCATTACCTGGCTCGACTGGAAACACTGAGCCGGGACTTCAACACGGCCTTCAGCCGGCAGCAGGGTACGGGTGATTTATCCGACGCCGCGCGGGCTGCGGTCGCCGGCCGCATCGGTACGGTGTTGATCGACGCCGACGCGGTTCAACCCGGTACGATCAATCCGGCCACCGGCGCCATCGTGCCGAAAGACCTCGCCGACCCGAAAGTGGACGACAAGCTCGACGATCTGGCGGAGTTGGTCCTGAAGACGGGCGGGACGGTGGTCATCGTGCCCACGGAGCGCATGCCGACGAAATCCGGACTGGCCGCCATCTTCCGCTATTGATGGCTGTCTCCCCGGCAGTCGCGGCTGCTTCGAGTCCTGCTGGCGTAACCTCGTCGCTCGCCAGCGGCCGGGCCTCACGAATTCTCCTCCATTCGCAGAAAGGGACCGTACCATGAGCAGCATGAACATTCCCCTGGACGTGAAGGCCGCCGAGGACCACTTGATGCGGTTTCTCGCGGTGGAAGGCGTCACCGGCGAGGAAGCGGCCATCGCCGCCGCTGTGTCCGACGAATTGAAGAAGGTGGGGGTGCCCGCAGCCGCCATTCGCTTCGACACCGTTCACGAACGCATTCCGCTGCCGACGCAGACCGGCAACCTACTGGTCGATCTGCCGGGCACGCGCAAGGGACCGCGCCTGCTGTTCGCCACGCATCTCGACACGGTGCCGCTCTGTGCCGGCGCGAAACCGCGCCGCGAAGGCAATCTCATCGTCGGCGACGGCACCACGGCCCTGGGCGGCGACAACCGCACCGGCTGCGCCGTGCTGGTCTCGCTGGCCGAGACGCTGCTCAAGCACAAGCTGCCGCATCCGCCGATCACGCTGCTGTTCACGGTGCGCGAGGAGAGCGGCCTGCACGGCGCGCGCGAACTGAAGCCCGCCGACCTGGGCGGCGCGGCCATGTGCTTCAACGTGGATGGCAAGCTGGCCGCCGAACTCATCATCGGCGCGGTGGGCCAGGAGAACTGGGAGGTCGAGATCAAGGGCAAGGCGGCGCACGCGGGCGTCGCGCCCGAGAAGGGCATCTCCGCCACGCTGGTGGCGAGCGTGGCCCTGACGGAAGCTCATCGCGGCGGCTGGTTCGGCAAGGTCGTCAAGCCGGACGGGCACGGCACCAGCAACCCCGGCATCTTCGGGGGCAAGGCCGGCAAGACGGCGGCCGGCGACGCCACCAACGTCGTCACCGATTACGTCTACATCAAGGGCGAGGCGCGCAGCCCCGAGGCCGCGTTCGCCGCGCGCATCACCGAGGCGTATCGCGAGGCGTTCCAGAAGGCGCAGGCCGAGATCAAGGACGCCGGCGGCGCGACGGCCGAGGTAAAGTTCAGCCATAAGCCTTCCTATCCACCGTTCAAGCTGGCCGACGATGCTCCGGTGCTCAAGCACGCCCAGCGCGCCGCGGAAGCCCTGGGCCTGCCGGTCACGACGGTCTTCTCCAATGGCGGCCTGGACGCGAACTGGTTCGACAAGCATGGCGTGCCGACCGTGACCATCGGCGCCGGGCAGTACGAGATTCATACGATCAAGGAATACGTGGACCTGGCGGAGTTCGCCAACGGCTGCCAACTGGCGGTCGCGCTCGCCACGCTGGAGAGTTGACCCGACGGCAGCGGACCACGTCGCGCTGGCCGGACTGGAGCGTTGGGTGATCCAGGCAGCACTGGTGCCGGGAGGATGTTCATGAGCGCCGAATCCGCGGCGGTGCGGTGCCGGGGGGTGCGTGGGGCCACGTTCATCGACGAGGACGCGCCGGAAGCGATCCTGGCGGGAACGCGCGAGTTGCTGGCGGCGATCGTCCGGGCCAACGACATCGCGACCGAGGACATCGCCAGCGCCTTTTTCACCTCGACGGCCGACCTGCGATCGGCCTTCCCGGCGCGGGCGGCGCGCGACCTGGGCTGGACCGACGTGCCGCTGCTGGGCGCGACGGAAATCGACAAGCCCGGTGGGCCGCCGCGCTGCATCCGGGTGCTGCTGCACTGGAACACGTCGCGGCGGCAAGACGAGGTCGTTCACGTCTACCTGCGCGGCTCCGACGCCATGCGGTCGCAGGATCCGCCCAGTCACCTGGCATCCGGGACCCGCGCGGAGGGGCAAAGTGGTTGACCGCGCGGCTATCCGTTACGCCTTGGTGTGGGGCGAGCTGTCACCCAGGGTGCGCTGCGCGACCCTGGGCGGTGGAGTTTAACCACTTCGCGGCAAGGACAACCCATGCTCAAGCAAATAGCGGACTGATCCAAGCTAGGCCAACCGCACCCGCACCACGTTGCGCTTGCCGACGCGGACGATCAATCCATCCGTGACCGCCACGACCGCCTTCGGGTCGGCGATCTTCTCCTTGTCCGGCCCGATGGTGACGCCGCCGCCCTGCACGGCGCGAGCGCCTTCGTTGTTACTCTTCGCCAGGCCCAGCTGCACCAGTAGCTTGCCGATCAGCATCTTGCCGTCGGTGAGGTCGGCTTTCGCGACGGGCGCGTCCGGAATGTCGGTCGGATCGCTACCTTTCGTATACCGGTTGACCCATTCCTCCTGAGCCTGCACAGCCGCTTCTGCACCGTAGTAGAACTTCACGATGTCGCGGCCTAGTTGCTTCTTGGCATTCATCGGCTCACTGGCGATCAGGTCTAGCACGTCCGCTTCAGCGCGATCCGTCAGCAGCTGGTACCACTCGCGGAGCAAGGTGTCCGGAATGCTCATCGTCTTGGCGAACTGTTCGTAGGCCGGTTCGCCGACGCCGATGTAGTTGCCCAGGCTCTTGCCCATGCGGCGCGTGCCATCGGTGCCGCGCAGGATCGGCAGCGTGACACAAATCTGCGGCTCCTGGCCGGCGTCGCGCTGTAGGTCGCGGCCGACCATCAGGCTGAAGAGCTGCTCGCTGCCGCCCAGTTCGATGTCGGCGCGAATCTCGACGCTATCGTGTCCCTGCATCAATGGATACAGGCATTCGTGCAGGTAGATGGCGGTGCCGGCGTTGCGGCGCTTGGTGAAGTCGTCGCGCTCCAGCATCCGCTGCATGGTGATCTTGCTGGTGAGCGCCAGCACGTCGAGAAACGAGAACTTGCCGAACCACTCACCGTTGTGGCGCACCTCGGTCTTGCTGATGTCGATGACCTTGCTGACCTGCTTCAAGTAATCCTGGGCGTTGCGCTCGACCTGTTCGGGCGTCAGCCGGGCGCGCGTCTGGTCCCGGCCGCTGGGGTCGCCGACCAGTGCGGTGTAGTTGCCGATAATCAGCACTGCTTGATGGCCCAGTTCCTGGAACAGCCGCAACTTGCGCAACGGGACGGTATGGCCGAGATGCACGTCGATGCCGGTCGGGTCGATGCCGTACTTGACGCGCAGCGGCTTGCCGGTCTGGACCGAGCGTTCCAACTTCTTCTTCAGCTCGTCGAGCGGCTCGATCTGCTCGACGCCGCGACGGATCAGGGCCAGTTGTTCTTCGGCGGGTTTCATGACAGGGCCATTCCTTATGGAGCTTCGAGCGGGGGCGCTAGCCGTGATTGGAATTCGTTCTCAAGTTGCTTGAAACGCTGGCGGTCGCACCAGGGTCGCAAGTCAAACTGGCGAGTCAGGAACTCCAGTATCTGCTGCTGATGGTCATTGACCGTGTAGCCGACGGAATCGTGAACCTTCTCGGTCGGCTGCCAGGCGGGGTCGGTGTAGACCCTCATGGTCAGTTCATCGTTGTACGCCAATTGTTCGAGGGCGAAGTAACCTCGAACAGCACCCAGGCATAGAAAGTCGTGGAGAGATTCTCCAACCACCGCGCTGTAACCACCCATTGCTGGCACGGATACGACTACAGGGCTGCGCTCGTCGATCTCATCACCCAAGGCGAGAAAACTGAAATGTACTCCGTTGCCACCCGTGCCAGCGAAAGGATGACAATTCCCTGGTGTGCAGCCCTCATATCGTCCCCGACCGACCTCGTGCAAGATCAGGCCCACTGCTCCAAAACCACGATCGAGGTAAGGGTGCGGGAAGAGTTGTATTGCTTCCTGGTGCAACCGTTGCAGTTTTTCCCAACCCGGATGATTGACCGCGATCCGTCGCGCGGACATGGCGAAGTCCTTTCGGTGCGAAACCGCGAGCGGCGAAACTCAGCTGAACATCTGAAACCGCCCCACGGCCTCGAAGGCGTTGGGGTAATGGACGATCCGCGGCTCGGACTGGCCCGCGGGCCAGCTGAGAGCCAGGACATCGAAGCGGGCGGCGTGGTTCAGCAGTTTTTTCTCTTGCAGGAAGCGCAGCGCCAGCTGGGTCAGCTTCTTCTGCTTCAGCGCATCGACCGACACGGCGGGCCGTTCGACGTCGTTCGACTCGGTGGATCGCACCTCGACGAAGACGATGCATGCGCCGTCGAGGGCGACGAGGTCGAGTTCGCCGCCGGGATATTCCAGGTTGCGGCCAATGATCCGGCAGCCGAGTCGCTTCAGGAAGCGTTCGGCCGCGCGCTCGGAGCGGGTGCCGAACCAGCGCCGCCACCAGGGCTTGCGGGGGCTGACTGTTTCGCTCATGGAGGCGACCCCGTTTAACCGCGAGCCGGTAGGCGAGCGCTGGGGACCAGCGCTCGCCTCCGGCTCGCGGCTAAACAAACTCGCGGCTAATCGATCAAGACTTTTTCTCGGCGGCGGCCTTGGCCTTCGCGGCCTTGGCGCTGACGGCGGCGGCTTGCGATTCGGTCAGGCCGCCCTTGGTGCGCTCGCGCAGACGCATCGCCTTGCCGACGCGGTCGCGCAGGTAGTACAGCTTGGCGCGGCGGACGCGGCCGGTGCGCTTCACCTCGACCTTGGCGATCTTCGGTGAATGAATCGGGAAGACGCGCTCCACGCCCTCGCTCTGCACCATCTTGCGCACGGTGAACATGGCCCGCATGCCTTCGCCCTTGGTGGCGATGACCACGCCCTCGAAGGTCTGGATGCGTTCCTTCTGGCCTTCCAGGATGCGCTGATGCACCGCCACCTGGTCGCCGATCTGGAACTTCGGCAGGTCTTTCTTGATCGTCGGCGCTTCGGCCGCGGTCAGCAATCGGTTCTTCATGGTTCCCCTTCCTTTCGCTCGCGATGTTCGGTGATTGGTGCTGCTGGCCGGCTGCGCAACTCCGATTGTTCGCGTCGCCAGCGGGCAATCGCCTGATGATTGCCGCTCAGCAGGATGTCGGGTACGGCCAGGCCGCGAAACTCGCGCGGCCGGGTGTATTGTGGGTATTCCAGGCGGCCGGTCTCGCTGTGCGATTCCTCCACCACGCTCTTTTCATCGCCCAGCACGCCGGGCACGTAGCGGACCACGGTATCGATGATGACCATCGCCGGCACCTCGCCGCCGTTGCAGACGAAATCGCCGATGGAGATTTCGCGCGGCTTCAATCCCAGGCGGATGCGCTCGTCAAAACCCTCGTACCGGCCGCAGAGCAGCACCAGGCGTTTCAGCGTGCTCAGTTCGCGCACCAGCGGTTGCGTCAAACGTTCGCCGGCCGGCGTCATCATGACGAGCGTGCCCGGTTCCGGCCCTTGCCGCTGGATGGCTTCCACGCAGGCGAACACCGGTTCCGGCATGATGACCATGCCCGGCCCGCCGCCGAAGGGTCGGTCGTCCACCTGATGGTGGCGCGGGTCCGGCGACCAGTCC
>JAEUIF010001189.1 GCA_016795185.1 Planctomycetia bacterium
GCTGGGCAAAATAACATGGTGAAAGTATGTCTATGAGTCCACGAAAAAAAGTACAGCTGCTGTGCAGCTGACCCCAGAAAACAGACAGCTGACGAGCCAATTTTGGTAGGTCAATTACCCCCCTGTGGGAATCCAGGCTAGCGAAAAGTGCAGCCCGGAGGGCCTGTCGATCAGCGCTTGGCAGATGTGGACGCTGATTGTGTCTGACATGATGCCAACCGTCCAAGTCATTCTCGTGCGGATCGAGGGACGGAGTCACCGCTCTGACGGCCATCGACCCAGTAGCCACTTCTAGCGACGTTATAGTGTTTTGCGCTGATGCAATCAAAATGTAAGTCGTCGCCGCGGGGACAGGTGGTTAGGGAAAGGAAAAGCCCCGGCCGCTACTGGCCGGGGCCGGAAGCTCAAGCGACTTCGCCGTACATTTTCTCCAACCGTGCCAGGTGGCGCTGCTGCACGGCCGGGTGATGGCGGCCGGTCGAGCGCTCGTCCAGCAGCACGCCCGTGACGAATCGAACCAGGAACAGCAGGTGTCCCAGGTCGTCCCGGAAGACTTCAGGGTAACTGGCCAGCGGGTCCGGCCCTTCGTCGATCGCGCCTTGCAGCGCGTCTTCCAGTTCGATTGCCAGCAGCAGCGCCCATGCCTGGGCGTTCGTCAGTTGCCGCTTCGGCCGCTTCGGCTCGGCCGCCTGGTCGGCGTCCGTCGTCGCGCTGGGGATGCCGGCGGCGGCCTGGGCCATGAAATCGCGTCGGTTCATCAGGGGACTCCTTCGCTTCAAGACAAAAAGAATCCCGGTCGCGCCTTGCGGCCGGGTTGGAACTGCGTCGGGACTGCTGACTCCTCAACTTATCATCCCAAAACGCTTCAACACGGCCTGCGTCCGCTGGGCCTGGAGGTCGCGCTCCCAGGCGGAGACCTTCGGCGGTTGGTTTGGCTGCTGCTTCTGCTCGACGCTCGCCGGCCGCACCATCGCCAGCACGTCGGGCTTGTAGAGGAAGCGTTGCCGACGGCCCTTGCGCCAGTACGGCAGGATGCCATCGTCCATCCAGCGATAGATCGTCGCCAGATGAACGCCGACCAGCTTGGCCGCTTGCGTCGGCTTGAGTTGCAGTTCAGGCGGCGGGATATCGGATCGTTGCTCATCCACGGACGGTAGCTCCTTTCAGGTTGTCGGGGTCGGGCCGGGATACAGTCGCGACCGCTTTCTCACTTCCGCTCGCCATTTCTCGATCTCCTTTTTCTGCTGTTTGCTTACCGTCTCAGGCTGCGCCGCCGGTTGCAGCTTCGGCTCAACTGGTTCGATGAAGGCGAGCACGTCGTCTCGCCGCACATACAACCGGCCAACGATCTTCCAGGCAGGCAGGCGGCCTTTCAGGATCAGCCGATAGATGGTCTTCAGGTTCCGGTCCTTCAGGAGCCGGGCCGCCTCTTTGGGCGTCACCAGCTCTTCTGCCGACGGAACGTCGTTCGAGTTTGACATCGGGTCGAGAGTCATTTCATTTCTCCGGCTCTTGAGTCGCTTCACGCCAGGCCGAACCGCTTCAGGACGGACTCAGTCCATCGGTCGGTAGCCTCGTTGATTGCCTTACACTCCGGGGCCGGGCCGCCGTCGGCCGGCTTGACCGGAGCGATCATCTCCAGGACATCCGCCCGCGAGACCAGCAGGCGCTTCGGTTGTCTGCCGCGATACCAGCCAGGAATCTTGCCCTTCTGCACCCAGCGGTGAATCGTGCTGACGTGGCACTTCAGGAGTCTCGCGGCCTTGCCCGCTTCGATCGCGTCGGGCGGCAGCGGCGATTCCAGAGAGGGATTGGTCGTTTCCATGTAGACTCCGACGGAACGAAAAGCCCCTACCCGGCGATGTGCCAGGCAGGGGCGGGACCGGCCGCCGGTCCCAGCGGGTGTACCCACGAGGTACGCGGGAAGTACAAGTACCATCCCTCCCCACCGACGGCCGGCTGGCTCAGCGGGCGGCCAGGATCGCATCCACGGCGTCGCTGTCGTGCGGGCTGGCCTGGCTGTAGACGATGCTGCGGGCGACTTCGAGGTTGAAGCGGATGCCTGCTTCCTCGTTGCAGGTGTTGCATTCGCAGAGGCCGTGCGGGCGGCCGGGCTCCTGCGTCATGTCGTGCAGGGCCTCCATCGCCTCGTGGACAGCGACCAGGAAGCGCTGTGTCGGGTTGGCCGGCTTGCGGGGCCGGGCGGGCAAGCGGTTGCGGGTGGTGACCATCGTTGCGGTTCTCCGTCGTTGGGTTGTGTTCGGATCAGTGGCCGTTGATGGGTTGCGGCGGTCAGGCGGCCGGTTGCGCCAACCGCTGTTCCAGGGCCGCCAGCAGCGCGGTCAGCGCTTCGTCGCGGATGTCGGCCGGCTCTCCGTCATCGCCGAAGAAGACGCGCAGGTACGGTTCACCGTCTGCTTCCAGGTGATGACTCACCATGCAGATGGAGGCCAGGTTCACGTAACGCTCGGGAGCGCGCTTGGCCTTGGGCAACTTGACGAAATCGTGCAGGGGCATCGGTCTTTCCTTTCGTCGGTTGGGGTTCAGGCAGGAACCGGGGCGTCTGCGAGTGCTTCCAGGGCGAGGGCGGCCCGTTCGAGCCGGCGGGCCAGCCGGTGACGGTCCAGGCGTTGCCCGGCCCGCAGTTCGGCCGCCCGTTCCCGCAGCGAGCGGGCCTCGATGGCGATATAGGCCACAGGGTAGCCGGGCGTGCCGTCGGCCGGGCAGTAGTACAGGCCGTGGCGCGGGTGCCAGACGTAGAGGCCACGCAGGGCCTTGGCGACGAAGCGCATGGGTGGAGGCTCCAGGATGGGCACGCCCCCACGGCGGGCGGGCCGTGGGGCGTGCGGGAAGCGGTTCAGGCGACGGCCGCGTTGTAGTCGGCGTCGAGCTGGGGTTGCAGGCACAGCGCCTCGTGTTCGTCGCTGGAGCGGCACCCGCAGTGCGTCGTGTTGTAGAAGATGTCTTCGTCGTAGCTCGGCTCATCCGACCGGCCGGGGATGAACGGGCCGTCCACTTCGCGGAGGCTGGCGGGCATGGTTCCCGGCAGCAGGCCCCGCTGGGCCAGCGCCTTCAGCCCGGCGACGTGCTTGCAGTCGCGGGCGTGATAGGTGAAGCCCTTGCAGGTGCAGCTGGAGTTGTGGCCGTCGAGCAGCACGTCATAGCTTTCGTCCGTGTCGTGCTCGCCCTGGCGTTCGACCTTGAAGGCCGTGCCCCAGTCGGACGGGATCGGCGTGGCGAAGTAGTAGGTCGGTTCGGCCTTGCGGCCGTCGAAGATTTCCAGGAGCAGCGTGTCGGCTTCCCGGTGGACGACGCTGATGGAGCGGGCTGGCACTTGCTTGCGGTTGCGGACCTTGGTAGGAATGGCCATTGCTGATTCTCCTTCGCGGGGAAGATGCCACGGGCCAGGAGCCGTTACAGCGGCTGCCTGGCCCACTTGCATTGATGGGTGTTCTCTGTTTCGGATTCGGTTGCGTGGGCCGCCCGTCGCTTGCTGCCCGGCGTCTGCTACCGGGGGCTGCCTGACGGGCGGTGGTGCCGAGTTGTCAAAGAGCGGGCGTCACCAGTGATGACAAGGGAAGTATACGTCAAATCCCGTAGTGCGTCAAGTGCCGTAGTACGGAATTTGCCGCATAGCCGTTGGCGCTTGCGTCGGTACGGGAATCGACGTATACTGATTGCACCTGGCGTCTGCGGAGCTGTGCAATGACCTTTGCGGACAAGCTGAAAGCGCTAAGAGTCGAGAAGGACTTAACTCAAGAACAACTTGCTGAGGCCGCCGGTATCCCGATCGGCACCCTACGCGACTACGAACAAGGCAAGCGGCGAGCGGACCCGGCTCTATCGACTGCCGTCAAGCTCGCCCGCGCCCTGGGCGTCAGTGTCGAAGCGTTCGCGGAATGCGTGGAGGCCGAGCACGAGAAGCCTGCCCGCCGGCCGAAGCCGTCCGGCAAGCCCGCCCTAAAGCGGCGGAGGAAAGACTAGCCTGCCGGCCTGAACCCACGAGGTATCGCCATGAATCGCCTGCTCGTCCTGCCGCTTGTCGTCGCCCTGGCCGGTTGCGGCCAGTCCACCTACTTCACTCCGCCCATCGCGACCGTGAAGGCAATCCAGCGGGTCAAGTACGACGGCCAGCAGTTCCAGGACCTGGTCGCCGGCAAGACTCAGGCGCAGGTTCTCGAATTGCTGGGCCAGCCGGATGATCGGGTGCGGCCGGAGCCCGAGGTCGAGCTGTGGGTTTACCGGCACCTCACCTACAACAAGATTTCGGGCAAGGCGTACGACGCGGGAGTGGTGGACATTCGGGGCGGGAAGGTACACCAGGCATACTCGACCATTGACGACACGCCGAGGTCGAAGCGGCCGTGATGGCTTCAATCCCATCTCATCGGGAGGTATCTGAAGTGACGAGTGATCGCCCCACCGAACCTCGACCCGGTTCCAGGCTGAAGAAAGTCGGCGGGTACATGGTCGGTCTGTGCCTCGCCTGTCTGGTGATAGGCCGGGCCATCGTGCGCATGGCGTTCCCGGAGATGATCGGTCAAGGACTGACACCGACGACACTCTCGATCCTGATACCGATCTGGTCGCTCGGCATCATCGGTGTGCTGCTGTGGCTGGCCGGATGGCTGAGAAGTCTGATCGGCTGATGGCGAAGAGCAGCAGTCGGGGCCGGTCAGGAACATCTTGCCCTGATGGCTCGCAGCCAAGGTCAGGGCATCGAAAAAGCTGGCAACGGTCCACCGCTGGCGGTAGCTTTGTCTGATGTCTGTACGGCTTTGCTTGAGCGCACCCAGGAGCCGCCCGCATGCCCCCGATCCGCTTCGCCTGCCCGAACTGCAAGACCACGGTTTCGGCACCGCCCGAACGAGCAGGCACGAAGGCAAAATGCCCTGGCTGCAAGCTGCCGCTGGAAATCCCATTACCGCGCGGCGAGTTGCTTGAGGAACGGCCGCCTGTCCAGCACATCACGCAGGCTCCGCCGCAGCCGGCCGCTGATCCGTTCAGCTTCGATCAGCCATCGTCCGGCCGCTATGACGAGGACGATTACCGCCCGCGCCGACGCAACCGCGGCAACGGCACCGCTGCCCTGGTCTGGGCGTTGCTCGGCTTCTTCCTGTTCGCGCCGCTGGGCATGGTGGCCATCTCGGTCGCGAACCAGGCCCTGCGCGAAGACCCGCACGATGGCAACGCGAAGGCTGGGCTGATAATCGGCTGGATCGACACCATCTTCTTCTTCACCGGCTGTTGCCTCGTCAGCGGGTTCTTCCTGCTCATCATGGTCGGAGCTGGAGCAGGCGCTGCCGGGGCACCGTGATTTGGAACAAACTCCATCCAATGAGTTCGCCGAACCCAGAATCTGCTAACCGCGAACGCGAGTTCGTTCGCTTCATGAGCAGGCATTTGGTCGCGCTGATTGGCACGTACTATCGGCTAGACGAAGACGGCCAGCCTAGCGGACCGCATTCCTTCGTAGTTTCGGGTTTCGTCATCGAGTTCCGCCATGCGTGGCTTTGGGCGACTGCTGGTCACTGTCTTCGCGATCTGGATGACCTGGTGCGGGGACAGCAGGAGGGCCGAATTGCGCAGCTCCAATTCGTGCTTGCCGACTACTTTGGACCTTCACCGCTGGACCGCCACCCAATCCCCTTTGTCTACGAAGATACCGTCAGGCACGCGATTGACGACGAAGCCTCGGGATTGGACTACGGCTTAGTGATTGTCTCGCCCTACTATCAACGGTTGCTGGAAGCGAACGATGTCATCCCTGTGTCCCAAGTAAATTGGGAGCACCAGCACCTCGTGAATTTTGATGCCTTCGCGATCCTTGGATTTCCAAGTGAGTTGAATAGGTTGGAACGCCGGGTTTCGGGTGACCAGGAACAAATAACCATCTCTGCAGAACCAGTTTATATGGCGGTGCAGCAACTGCCGGCATCGCCAATTGCAGCACGAACCACTGCTCTGCCGAGTTTCGTCGGGCAACTTCCGCTGCTACGTCGAATTCCCCACGTAAGGGGAATGAGCGGCTGTCCGATCTTTGGTTTTCGCATCGGTGATGATAGTCGCCCTACCCAGTATTGGATTGTGGCGATGCAGAGCAGCTGGATCGAAGAGTTGCGAGTTATTTTCGGCTGTCCAGTGCCGACGTTCATGGGCTTGGTGGAGGCGGTAGTCGATCAAACGGACGATTGATCGCCACAATTTTGTGATCGCCGGTCACTCACATCGCAGCACATTCGCTCGCCGGTTGGCGGCGGTACAACTTGAAAGGCAATGATTTAAGGCTTCGCCGCGCCCGTTTGCTGGGCTGGTGTTGCCGCCTGGCCACCGATGAAGAACTGCTGTTGTGGAACTTGCTGGGCAGGCTGGTTGGCTGGCAGTAGTGGAAGGGCAAAGGTCAAAGCAAGGCTGCCGAAACCGATGACGGCAAATACCCACCCAAAGCAGGTGGAATAGGTGAAGTAACCACAAGGCCAGGACAGCGGCGACCAGGTAGGACGACCGTTCTCCGATTTTGTCTTTTCGGTTGCCAAGTCCTCGGTGGAAAACACACAACATTCGGGCGGCAAACTACCACGGGCATCCTCGCATGTCGCGATCTCGATTCTCCGCAGCGCTTTTTCCGCGTGGCAGATCAGGTCCTTGTTCCGGCGGTCCAGCTTCCAGAATACAAACGAGGCGAAGGCAAGCAGCATTGTTCCCGGGGATGCCATCCAGGGACTGCGGGCGTCCTTTATGAACGCGAGAATTCCGCCCACGACCACGGTGCAAAGCAGGATGTAGAAGTTGAACGTCTTGATCCGCTGATCGGCGTGGAACGAAAAGTACTTCCAGGCATAATCCCGCCTCTCGTTGCGGAGTGGTTCAAGCATGGCGATCACCTTCAGGGACGTACTACGTAAAAGGGAGCGGGAGCACGGTCATCGCCTTGCCAACTCGGCATGAATCCGCCGCACGTGCCGCGCGGCGTCGATGAAGATCAGCACGAAGGCGAACCAATAGAGTGTCGCCACGACGATCACTACTGCCCACAGCCCCATGAACACGGACGACATGACGTAGGCCGAGAGCGCCCGGCCCACATCCGGCGCGTCCGCCACGACCATCAGGCCGAAGATGATCCAGGCCGCCACCCCGAGCACCACGGCCGCCAGGTCGAGGCCGAGCAGGATCAGCGTGGCGACGTAGCAATAGCTGTAATACCAGGGCTCGCGTGCCGCGCCGGCCGTCGCGACGCTGCCGCCGTTCTCGCCGTCGAACTCGAATGACGGCGCTGGCGCGGGTGCTGGCGCGCTCACCGGCTGAGACATCGAGGCGGGGCCTTGCGTTTGGATCGGCGTGGCGTTGAAGGCGTTGTTGCACTGCCGGCAGCGGATCGGCCGACCGGCCAGGTGGGCGGGGATGTTGCCGAAGAACTGACAGTGCGGACAGATGACGGTGGGCACGAGCGATTCCTCCGGGCGACGGGAGGATTGTCACCCGGCAGGTGCCGCGCCGCAAGGTCCGTTGCCGGAATTCTCGTCCGACGGCCCACACAAGCCACTCCGACTGGCTTGCCGTCGAATTTCCTTCACCATCCTGTTGCCGGCCGTCCTGAGCGATCCTGGACACGGCAACGGTTCGTGGCTAATCGACGACGATACCGCCCGGCTGTCCCATGCCGTCTGGCGGTTGCTTCATCTCTTGGCGAAGAGCGGCAGCCGCGCCCGTCAGGTGCTGGAGCGCGCGGCGCGCCCTAGTTTCCGATTGCAAAGCCCATGACAGGCGCAGGGCTCGCTGCATTTCGTCCGCGGCATTGAGCAAGGTGTCGATCTTGCTCGTTAGTCGTTCGTTCATGATTTACACCTCGTTTCGCGATTGCGATGATCGCACAACACCTGTCAATTCTGGCCAGCCTGGCGACAGGGCTGCAAGGTCGGTAGCAGCCCGAGCTGGACGTGGAATTGCGCGGAAGTCTTCCGCAGAACCCGGCGCGACTGCGGAATTTCCCGGGAATTTTGAGCGCGGATGTTAGCGGATGGAAGTGCTTGCAAGCAGGGCCTGACTATGATAAAACCCTTGTCAATCGCGGGTTTTCTGGGCTATATCTGGTGCGGCTGGCGGCTTCTACGGAGCCATAGGTTGGGGGTTCGAATCCCTCCGGGTGTACTGATCTCTCCCCTCGGTCCACTTCCGTCGCAGTTTTTTCCTACTATCCCGAACCGACCGTAACCCTTGCCGCTGCGGCGTTTACATCGCGCAGGCCGCCTGCCCCTCCGAGCCAAGCCAAAGCGCTTGGCTCGGAGGGGCAAAAATCCCAGTGTTTTGCCACTGCGCGCCAAAATGTAGATGATGCGGAAGGAAAAGAGTGCCATGCCCCAATGAGGCGAGCAGGAACCTACGGACGGTGTACGCCACCGCCCAACCACGGCTTCAAAACAGAGTCGGAGAGTGTCGGACGCGAGGGCACGAGCCTGCCTCTCTCGTCGAATCGATCACCGTTTCGCCAGCCTGGTAAATCAGGG
>JAEUIF010000427.1 GCA_016795185.1 Planctomycetia bacterium
CCACGGAACCTCGACGGCGGAGACTGCCCTGCCAGCTGCTACCGGACCGACCGGCCCGACCAATGGCATCATCCATGCGATCATGGACATGCCCCGGTTTGGGCTGCGTATTGGCCGGCGGATAGCCTGGCGTGGCGTCACAGATGGGGTAACGACTCGCCGAGGTCCGGTCCGCGGCCACGGTGGAACCGGTGCGCTTCATGCTGGCACCGTCGTTGCCGTTGGCGGCAACCGAACGGAGCACCAGAGCTTGCAGGTTCAACACGGCCATGGGAGACCTCCGGCGATGTAAAGAGGACAGTGAAGGCCCCAGCCGAAGCGGGGCATTCGAGTTCAGGATGCTGAAATCGGCTGCTTCCTCATGGAGAGTTAGACATTCGGACGAATGGCGAAGTTGCCACGCGCCCGGGGTTGGGGAAGATGCCTCATGCGACTTCCAGTTCCCGACCAGAAAGTATACGCGAGTGAGCGGAGAATTTTTGCATCATTTCGCTCACCGACGGGCGAAAAATCGCGACGATTCGCCCGCTTCCAGGCTCGACACGCTCATCGGCGGTGAGGTTCGCGGAAAAGCAGAAAAAAACGAAGGACGATCCTGGGTCCGCCAATTCCCCCGCATGGCGAAGTGGCGGAGTGGCGGACCTGGCCGGGCATCTGCCGATTTGGCAGCCGTTGGCGGGTGGTTGCAGACTATTCCGTCGGCGGAGCGCCAACGGGACCGCCGTTGATGCCGGCGGCATGGAGCGGGCTGGTGCGGGGATAGCGGAGCAAGTTCACACGGTCGGTACCGGAGGCGTTCGGGTCCAGGACCAGGGTGCCGCAGTCGCCCGCAGCGGCCTTGAGAGGCAGGTTGCCCTCGACGCTGCTGGCATCGCGGAAGTTGCCCGCCTCGACGTTGAAAACCGGGCCGGCTTTGAAGTCGCCGACCTGGGCCATCGTCTTCACCTGCACGAACAGATTGTTCTTGAAGGTCAATTTGCTCGCGCTGACTTCCAGCGGCATGGTCTCGAAGTGGAAGGCCCGGTCCATGCCGAACCAGGTGTTGGAGTCAAAGGTCATGGCGACCGGCGGATAGGGTTTGCCCGTGGGACGGCGATACCAGACCCCGTCGGTGCAGCGAAAGAAACGGTTGCGCAGGAAATCGACGCCGCCCAGGTTGCAGTTAGCGTCCAGGGCCACCAGCACGCCGGCGCGATAAGGGCCTTCGATCAGGCTATCCTCGACGAGGATGTGCTGCATGTTGGTCTGGGTCGAGTTGCCGCGCACCTCCAGGACCAGCGCCGTCGCCTCACCCGCCGCCAGCGACTGCACGACGTTCAGCCGTTTGAGGGCGATGGGCCGACTGGCTTCGCCGCTGCAATTCATCAGCTTCACGGCGCTGCGGCGGAACTGCTGCAAATGCAGGTCCTCCAGCTTGAGGCCGGGACACTTGCCGAAGACGATAATCAGGTCTTGGATTTGGTGGGAGTTGTGTACTCCCTGGAAGGTGAAGCCTTTGATCGTGAGGCCCTCGCAGTGGGCCAGAGAAACCAGCTGGGCGGACTGCTGGCCTTCGCGTTGCGGCGGCGGTGGCCGCCAGACGACCCGCTTGCCCAGGCTGGAGTCCGGTTCGATGGTCAGGTCGCGCGGCACCTTGCCCGCCAGCGGCTGGAGGTCGAGCATTTCTTCCAGGGTCTCGTCGAGCACGGCGATGCGGTCGCCGGCCGCAGCCTTGAGCAGGGCTTCGCGGACGGACTTGTACTCGCCCTTGCCGGCGGCGGACACCGTCAGGCGTTTGCCCCCCGGTGTCGGACCGGCACCCTTGGTGGGGCCGCTGCTGGAACTCATCACCGCGACCAAGATGAT
>JAEUIF010001207.1 GCA_016795185.1 Planctomycetia bacterium
ATCGACGAACTTGCCGTCCGGCAACTTGAAGTAGCCGTGGGCATGCGGCGACGGCATCTCGGCCCCTGCCGGGAAGACCGTGTGACTCAGGCCCACCGGCTTCAGGATGCGCTGCTCGATAAAGGACGCCAGCGGTTGCCCGGTGACCTGCTCGATGACCAGGCCGAGCAGGACGGTGTTGGTGTTGGAATAGTCGAAGGCGCTGCCGGGCTTGAAGAGCGGCGGCTGGCGGAAGGCGACCGCCAGCAACTCCTGCGGTTGCCATTGCCGCGCGGACTGCTTCGGCAAGTCCTGGTTGGTGTCCGCGGCGTAGTTGTAAAGCCCGCTGCGCATTTGCGCGAGGTGCCGCAGCGTGATCTGGTCGCCGCCGGGAACGCCCTTGACGTGGCGGTCGATCGAATCGTCGAGCGCCAGCTTGCCCTGGTCCGCCAGCAGCAGGATGCCGGTCACCACGAACGGTTTGGTGTTGCTGCCAATGCGCATGGCGAGGTTGGTGGCCATCGGCGCGCCGCTCGCCGTGTCGCGGACGCCGAACGCGCGCACGTAAGGCGGCTGCCCTTCGCGCCACACGCCGACAATGGCTCCGGGCACGGACGCCCGCTGCATCCCTGCGCGGATGGCCTCGTCGAGCGCGGCGTCTCTTTTCTCCACAGTGTTCGCCTCCGGCACGGTCCCCGTGCCTGACCGGCCGCAACCCGTCGGAAGTGCCGCAACGGCGCAGCCCAAGCCTAACGCGATGACACACCGCCACGCGGCGAGACCTGGAAGCAGGGCCACGGGGAGCCGGTTCGACCCCTCGGACTGGTTGCCGTGAGCGCGTCTCATGTCAGTCCCTCCTGGGAGCCGATGGCGTGAGCGATTCTCCGACGAAGGTGCTTGGTGTGCAGCGGACCTCACGCGATCCAGAGGTCGGCGCACGCCTGCTCGTAACTTTGTTCCAGGTCGAGCGGCACGACGAGTTCCTCGCTGAGCCACAGGGGCAGCGTCGGGAGCGGTTGGCCCACGGCCAGCGGGTTGGACCAGGCTTCGAGCAGGTTGCGGGTGTTCTTCTTCACCCAACGACACGAGGCGGCGTAGAGGGGCGGCGGCGTAGCGCCCAGCGTGGGATCACCGTGGCCAATCAAGGCCAACAGGTCGGCATAAAGATTGAACTGGCGCAACGTCACCAGGTCGACGACGCTGACGGCGACGCCCTTCTGGAGCAGGGCTGCACACTTGGCGACGAAGAGATTGCGGTGCTCCGGCCGATCCTTGTTCGCCGGGCTGACGATCTCGATGGCCGCGACCAGCAGTCGCCCGCGTTTCGCGTCGTAGATACGGACTTCGTATTCGTCGTAATCGGCGAGCGTCGTCTCCACGGCGACGCTGGGCCGCGGCGGCGCCCAGACGGCCGTGGCCACGCCGCCATCGCCGGTTTCCGTCTGGGGAGAGGGCGGCGCGGCCTTCTGGTAGGTGGCAACGTCGACTTCCACCTGAGACCCGGAATGGACGCGCGGCGCCGCTTCGTAGCCCGGCGGAAGCCGCTTACGCAAGTGCTGCACGATGACCATGGGCCAACCGCCGTGGAGTTCTTCCCACGAGTGGGCGTTGTCGAGGGGTGGGCGAAAGTGATCGCGTAACGGCATGGTGATGTTCTCCCCCGCTGTCACCACTACCCATTAGCCCGCATTTCTCACCAGAATAAGGAACCGGCTTGCTTCCGGAGCGTCAAGTGATTGTAGCCGCAGTCACTTGCGTTTCCTGGAAGGAGCAAGCCGGTCATGACACAGTGTAGCAGCCCGCCGTTGACTTTTCACGA
>JAEUIF010001261.1 GCA_016795185.1 Planctomycetia bacterium
ACAGACTATGACCACCTCGAATGACTCAAACGGTGTCCCTGGCATTCGTACAGCGTATCGATTTCTTCAATAGCTGACAGCTGATAGCTGATAGCTATCAGCTATTCAAAGCTAGTCGTTCGCGCTGGTCGGCAGAGTCCAATCACCCGACCACCTGCACCACTTCCCGCAGCATCGTCACATCCTCGCGCGTGGCGATGACCAGGACGCGCCCGCGCGACGCGCGGCTCGCGACATCGGCGTCGGGCCGACAGGCGGCGTTCGCGGCGGGGTCGAGCGTCAGGCCCAGACATTCTAGATCGGTGCAGATCGCGGCGCGCACCTCGGTGGCATGCTCGCCGACGCCAGCCGTGAAGACCAGGGCGTCGAGTCCGCCGAGCGTCACCGTGAGCGCGCCAATGGTTTGACGTACGCGCCGGACATAGACGGCCAGGGCTAACCGCGCCGCGGCATGTCCTGTGCGTGCTGCTGCCAGGATTTCACGCATGTCGGCCGATAGTCCCGAGACTCCGAGCAGGCCAGCTTCGCGGTTAAGGGCCGTTTCGACTTGTTCCGCCGTCATACCGTGTCGCTGCTGCACGTGCAGTACGATGCCCGGATCGACCGCGCCGCTGCGGGTGGCCATCACCAGGCCGTCCAGCGGCGTGAAGCCCATCGTCGTCTCGACGCACCGGCCACCCTGCACCGCCGACGCCGAGCAGCCGTGCCCCAGGTGGCAGATCACTAGCTTCGGTTCGTCCGGACGCTTTCCCAGCAGTTCGGCGGCGCGGCGGGCGCAGTAAGCGTGGCTCAGCCCGTGGAAGCCGTAGCGCCGGATGCCCCAGTCGTTCGTCCAGTGGCTCGGCAGCGCGTAGGTGTAGGCTTCCGGCGGCAGTGTGGCGTGAAAGCCGGTATCGAAGACGGCGACGTGCGGCACGCCCGGCAGTTCGGCTTCGGCCGCCGCCAGTGTTTCCAGACTCGGCGGGTTGTGCAGCGGGGCCAGGTCCACCAAAGCCTGAATACGCGCCCGCACGTCGGGCGTGATCCGCACCGACGCGGTGAATGGTCCGCCATGCACCACCCGATGGCCCACCGCCGCCAGCACCGACAGGTTCGGCAAGACCGCAGGGGCGGCGTGTGTCAGGTCGTGAACGAAGCGGCGCACCGCTTCGGCATGCCCCTTCCAGGGTACATCCTCGGCATGTTCCGAACCGCCGGTCGGCGCGTAACGGTAGCGCGTCGTCGCGCCGGCCCAGTCCGCCTGGCCGCTGGCGACGACGTTGCCGGCCGGTGCGTCCATCAGCGTGGCCTTCAAGCTGCTGGAACCGGCATTAAGAAGCAGGATAAACATGGCGAGCTTCCTTCGGCCGCGAAGTACGTCGGGCTTTCCAGCCCGACCAAAGCGACAGGCACTGGCCGCGCCCGCTCCACGACACCGCTTGATGCCGGCGCTGCGTGTCGGGCTGGAAAGCCCGACGTACACTGTCGCGGGCACGCACGTTATCTTACTGGTTTCAATGGCGATCGAAGTTTTCGCTCAATCGAACAGCCAGCGCTGCTGGCCGGGCCGGCGGAAGGCCGCCGTGGACAGCGACCGGCCGCGGTTCGCGATGCCTGCCTTCTTGCAGCCCAGTTCAAAAATGTCGCGAATGGCGTCGGCCAGCGGTCCCTGGCCGCGCATCCGGCTATTGAACTGCGGATCGTTCAGTTTGCCGCCGCGCAACTCGCGAATGCGGCCCAGAATCTTGTCCTTGCGCTGCGGTAGGTGGCGTTCCAGCCAATCCTCGAACAGCGCGGCCAATCCGTGGGGCAACCGCAGCGTGACGTAACCGGCACTGACCGCCCCCGCCTCGGCCGCCGCCGCGAGAATGGCTGGCAACTCGTGATCGTTCAGCCCTGGAATCACCGGCGCGGTCAGCACACCGACGGGAATACCCGCCGCGTGCAGCGTGCGCAGCGCTTCCAGGCGCGCCGCGGGGCGCACCGCGCGCGGCTCCAGCCGGCCCGCCAAGTCGGCGTCGAGCGTGCTGATCGAGAGGTAGACCATCGCGGCATCGTCACGGGCCAGGTTGGCCAGCAGGTCGAGGTCGCGCGTCACCAGGCTGTTCTTGGTGACGATGCCGACCGGGTTGCGAAACTCGGCCAGCACTTCCAGGCAGCGACGCGTCAGCTGCAACTGGCGTTCGACGGGCTGATAGCAATCGGTCACGCCGCTCAGGGCCAGCGATTGCGGCTGCCATTGCGGCGACATCAACTCCTTGCGCAGCAACTGGGGAGCGTCTTCCTTGACCACGATCTTGGTCTCGAAATCCAGCCCGGCGGAGAAGCCGAGGTATTCGTGCGTGGGTCTGGCGTAACAGTATACGCAGCCATGACTACAGCCACGATACGGATTGATGCTCGCGGTGAAGCCGACATCCGGGCTATCGTTGTAAACGATGATGGAGCGCGACGTATCGCGGAACAGCTGCGTGGCGGGACCGGACGCGTCCGGCTCGAAGGCTTCGGGATCGGGTTCGTAAGCGAGGCGCTCGAAGCGGTTGGTCGGATTGGCGGCAGCACCCCGGCCACGAATGGTACGCGGGTCGTCGGACGGCATGACAGCGGCTCCTACGTGGGACCGCTGCAATATAACTTTGTACAGTGATTCAGGCAAGCGGAAACGGACTGATGGCCAAACTATCCCCCATTCGCCGGCTTCGGCTTGAGCCATTTCACCAGCTGGCGAAACAGCAGCGGAGCCAGGCCCAGCAAAATGAAGGCGAGTAGCA
>JAEUIF010001277.1 GCA_016795185.1 Planctomycetia bacterium
GCGGCCTGAGTCTGGCCGATCTGGTCGAACGGCACGGACCGTTGCCGCCGGAGCGTGTGGTACATCTGCTGCGCCAGGTGTGCGCGGCGCTGCACGAGGCGCACGGCCAGGGGCTGATCCATCGCGACCTGAAACCGGCGAACATCTTCGCGGCGCAGCGCGGCGGCATCGAAGACGTGGCCAAGCTCCTGGACTTCGGCCTGGTCCGACAGACCGGCGACGGGCCGGGCGAAAGCCAGCTGCTGGTCGGCTCGCCGCCGTACATGTCGCCGGAGCAAGCGGCGGCCAGCGCCGCGCTCGACCCGCGCAGCGACATCTACGCCCTGGGCGCGGTGGCCTACTGCCTGCTGACCGGCCAGCCGCCCTTCCGATGCGACACCGTGCAGGAGTATGTGCAAGCCCACCTGCGGCAACCCGTGCTGCCGCCCGCACTGGTGCAGCCCGGTGTGCCGCCCGATCTCGAACGCGTGGTGCTGTGCTGTCTGGAGAAAGTACCCGACCGGCGTTTTCCCGATGTGGCCGCGCTGGACCGGGCGCTGGGCACCTGCGCCTGCGCTGAACAGTGGACCGCCGCTCGCGCCGCGCAGTGGTGGCAAGCGCAGCGCGCGACGCTCGACAGCGCTGGCCTGCCGGGCGCGGCTTCCTGGCCCTCGCACGCCGAACCTGCGCCTTCCCCTCGGCCAGAACAGACGGTGCGCGTCGTGATGCCGGGCCTCGGCGATTCGTAATGCTGGCACGCCTGTGAGTAGGGTCCGCTGTGCGGACCGTAGCGCCTGATGCTCCATCCAGCCGCGAAACGCTCTAACGTCGATCGATTGTCGATGGAGCGATCACCCGCCGCGCGCCGAGAATGAAAGCCGAATTGATCTGGCCGCGCCGCGGGCTGCATCCTAAAACGTTTCCCTGTGCGCCGGCCTGACGCCTCTGGGCGACCCACCGCACCCCCGAGAATTTCGGGAATAAAACCGGACAGAGCGCATCCAGGTACTGGCCGCTCGTCGCAGAGCGGCAAACATCCCGGCGGAGGCCGGGACACGATCGTCGTCCGCGCTCGAAGGAACGTGCGTTCCTTGAGATAGATGTTTTCTTTCGTACATGCCCTCGAAAGGGAGATTCTACCCATGAAGAAGCTGTGCTGCCTGTTCGCGATGCTGGCGTTTGTCGCGGCCCTGACCGTCTCCAGCATCGGCTGCGGCGACAACAAGGCCACCACCAAGACCACCACCGCCACCACCGGCGCCACCGGCGCTTCGACCGAAACCAAGACCGAGCCGGCCAAGTAACTTACCGTGTTTCGCCCGCGGAGCGAGGGATATCGTCCGCGGGCGCCCGCGCTGCCGTGCATCGCGGGATGGTTCTCCAACCTCCAAGGGATAGGTGCTGCATGAAGAACCTGATCGGTTTGTGCGTGATGGTGGCGTTCGTCGCGGCCCTGACCGTCTCCAGCCTCGGCTGCGGCGGCTCGGCCACCACCAAGTCCACCACGGTTTCCAGCGACAAGAACGCCAAGTCCACCGAGGTCAAGGCCGACCCGCCGAAGAAGGAAGAGATGCCCAAGTAGTTTCGGACAAGGTCGGCGCGGACCAGCACCTCAGGCCGGTCGCAGCTGGGGCCGGCCGTTTTCACACCTGCCGTGTGAACAAACCGAGCAGTTTCGGTGAAGTGTTCGTTCGCTCCTGTGAGTTTCCTACCTTGTTTCGGAAAGGACTGATCATGAAGAAGCTCTGTGCGATGCTGATCGCTTGCGGCCTGCTCGCTGGCGTCACCCTGACCGCCGGCGTCGGCTGTGGCGACCACAAGGCGACCACCAAGTCCACCACCACCTCGACCGGCGCCAAGGGCGGCTCGACGGAAGTGAAGACCGATTCGCCGAAGGAAGAGCCGAAGAAGGAAGACGAGAAGAAGCCCGAAGAGCCGGCGAAGGATTGACTTTCTTTCCCGCGACAGTTCGCATCCTGACGGAGTCGGCGACCTTCGTGGCCGCCGGCTCCGTTCGCTTTCTCTCCCAGGCCCCGAGGTCGCATCATGTTCCGGCTGCTCGGATTGCTGCTCGCGGTGGTGCTGCTGGTCGCCGTCGGTGCCGGTTGCGGCGGCGAAGGCGGCAAGGGCAAGAACAAGGACAAGGACCAGCCCCGGCCGGCCGGCGGGTATTGAGCAATAGTCAGCGCCAGGCCGGCGCGGCCATGCGGGCATTCAACTCGTTCCAGGATTTTTCGAGCTGTTGTAGCCGTTCGGCTTCCTGCGCGGCCAGGTCGCGCGCTTCCGCGCTATCGCCAGCCAGGTTGTACAGCTGCCAGCCCGCATCCGCTTTCGGCCCGGCGCGGACGATCTTCCAGTCGCCTTGTCGCAGTGCTGCCTTGCCGCCGAGCCGCCAGTACAGCCGGTCGTGCGGTTGCTCCCGCATGCCCGGACCCTGAAGGAACGGCAGCAGGTTCACACCGTCCAGCGGGGCCTGGTCCTTTGCCAGCGGCACGCCGGCGGCGGCCAGGGCCGTGGCGAACACATCCAGCGCGCTGACCGGCCGGTCGTCGGTGCGTTCGGCCGGCAGCCGGCCTTTCCAGCGCATCAGGAATGGCACGCGAATACCGCCTTCCCAGAGGTCGCCCTTCTCGCCGCGCAGCGGGCGGTTGCTGCTGGTCAATTCGCGCGTCGGCCCACCGTTGTCGCTCAGGAAGATGACCAGCGTCCGCTCGTCGAGTCCGCAGGTACGCAGCGTGTCCAGGACCGCGCCGACGCTGTCGTCCAGCTGGGCGAGCATGGCGGCGAAGATGCGGCGATGGACATCTTCGATATGCTTGCAGCGTTCCAGATAGCGGTCGGCCGCCTGCATCGGGCTGTGGACCGCGTTGTAGGCGAGATAGAGCAAGAACGGCCGTTCCTGGTGGCGGGCGATGAAGCTCTCCGCCTCGCGGGTCAGGGCGTCGGTCAGATGCTGCCGTTCATCCACCGGCTGGCTGCTCCGCAGCAGCGGATTGTCCGTGTCGTAGTCGGGCTCGCGGTAGCCGAGGTGGGTCGAATAGACGAGCTTGCCGTCCGCGGAGGTCCAGCGTCCCTTGCCGCCGTCGGGCAGGGCGGCGCGGCGCAGCCAGGTGGTCACCCCGGTCCAGGGCGTGGGGACGTAGTAGTGCCCTTCGTGCAAGAAGCCGAAGAACTCATCGAAGCCGCGCCGCTGCGGGTGAAAGGCCGCCGTGCCGCCGAGGTGCCATTTGCCGATCAGTCCGGTGCTGTAGCCCGCGTCGCGCAGCCGCTCCGCGAGCGTTTTTTCCCCGGCCGGCAAGCCAATCGCGGGATCGACATTGCGAACGCCGACGGGATTGAACTCGTAGCCGAAGCGCGTCTGGTAGCGGCCAGTCAGCAGGCCGGCGCGCGACGGCGCACACAGCGGCGCGGTGACGTAACCCTGGGTGAAGCGCGTCCCGGCGCGGGCCAGGGCATCGAGGCGCGGCGTCGGCACGTCCTGGCCACCGTAGCAGCCCAGCTCACCGTAGCCCAGATCATCCACGCAGATGACGACGATGTTCGGCCGCCGGGCCGCATCCGCTCCCCTGGCCACGGAACCGCATCCCACCGCCAGGCCGACGACGAGCAACATCCCCAGTCCACTCACTGCACGCTTCATCCGCTGTTCCCTCCACGTGGTCGGTTCCGGGCAGTCGCGGTGCGCGTCGAGGAATTCTCAAGCGGAAACCTCGACGTAATCGACCACGCTCGACGGTTCGGGCACCGGCAGGCCGTCTTCGCGCAGTCCGGCGACGTGCACCTCGATGGCCTCGCGCAGCAATCGTTCCGTTTCTTCGAGAGTAGCGCCAGCTGCCACGCAGCCGGGCAAGTCCGGAACATAGCCGGCAAAGTTGTTGCGGGCGCGTTCCACCACGATGGCGTAACGTTTCATACATCGTCCCCCGCGATCAAGCCTGAGCCGTGCTGGCTGCCGTCCGCAATGGTTTCGATGCGGTACTCGATCCGGTAGCTGTCGTAGGTTTCCTGGCAGTGCAGGCAGCCGACCACGACCGAGATCTTCGGCGGGCGAAACGGGTCGGCGTCGGCGTCGAACGGATCGAACTCCGACATGGCGGCACCTTCGTTCCAGGCAGTACAACTGCTTTGCGGGAAATCGAGAAGCACACAGACTTAACCGCTCAGGCCGGTTTGCAGTTCCCGGTACTTGGTGGTCACGTTGGCGGCGTCGGCGGTCGCCTCGTCGAGTTCGCTGAAGACGGTGTTCACGTCGCCCTGCACGTCGTTGCCGACCAGCTTGCGGTAGTATTCGGGGAAGCTCTTCCATTCCTTCTTCAGCGCTTTGCGGGCGTTGTCGATGCGCAGGCCGAGTTGCTGGGCCGTCTTCAGCTGACGATTGACCAGGTCCAGCAGCAGGGCCTTCTTCTTCTCCTTGGGCTCGCCGCCTGCCAGCTGCTGATAGCCCTGATAGCCCTGCTCGATCTTGCCCAGGTCCACTTTCAGATGGCCGACGTCCTTGGTGCAGCTGGTGCAGGCGTCCGCGGCGCGCTGGACGAACTTGCCGATGCTCGCGCGGTAGACTTCCTCGGCGTCGTCGAGGCCCTGTTCCATGGTCCGGGCGGCGTTGGTCAGCAACTCCTTGGCTTCCTGGACGATCTCGGCGATGCGCTCCGTCCGCAGCTGCACGCTGGTGCCGAGGCCGACCACCTCCATGCGCAGCTTGTTGTACCGCTCCGTATCGACGGCAATCACGTCCTCGTGCTTGTCCCAGCTTTCGACGACGTTTTCGATCTCGCGCAGTTTTTGCTGGCAGCCCTTGGACAACTCCGAGGTCGCCGCCAGCAAGACCTTGACCTTGTCCTTGAGAACGGCGACGGCCTGCTTGGCCGCCTTCTTGTCGTTGGCGGTGACCGCCGCGGCCACGTCGCGCCAGGCCGCATCCGCTTCTTGCAGCTGGCCCTCGGCCTTGTCCAGCTTGGTCACGAACTGCTGGTAAGACTTGAGCAGCGACTTCTGCGACTCGGTCATCGACTTGGCCAGCTTGCCGAACTCCTGTTCGGCCATCGCTTGCCAGGCGTCCTGAAAATCCTTGACCAGCTGTCCGAGGGCGACGCGGAGCGTGGCGATCTGCTGCTTGTAGTTGTCGTCTGGGTTGTCGCCGGCACGGTCGAGGGTGCGCAGGTAGGCTTCCTTCGCGGCGTCGAACGCATCCACAGCCTTGTGCATGGCCTTGACGTCGAACTTCTGGACGCACTGGTCCAACCCCTTGCAGCCGGCTTCCAGCCCCGAGGACTTGCGGAAGATGCCCAGGAACTTTTCGCTGGGCTTCTTGCGGCCCTGCAAGGCGTTCTCGAAATTCCGCTTGGCGGTCTGCCATTGGTTCAGGAATACGCCCATCGCGGCCTCCGGTTGAATGGAACATAAGGTTGGGTTTTGCCAGCGCTGGCACGAAACAAACTTCGCCGAGGCATAGTGCCTGGTCCAGGGAGTGCTTGCCTGACCGCCCACAGTACGTCGGGCTTTCCAGCCCGACAGGCAGCGCCGATGATCTGCGGTGTCGTCGAGCGGGCGCGGCCAGCCTCGGACGCTGCCTGTCGGGCTGGAAAGCCCGACGTACTTCAGGCCACCACTCGCTGGACCAGGCACCAAGTCGCCCTCTTCGGCCAGCCTACCGTGTGGCGCGATGACGTGCAACGGCCCAGCGGCGACACCCTTGGTGGGCGGAAGCGATTTTTCGGCAGAATCCAATTGAATCGGCGGTGGGCCGCCCTTTACAATAAGGGTTTCAAATTTCAGACTTGACGAGAATCGCCCGCATCATCCTTGAGAGCGCTACAGACGGATGTTCGGGGCGCTTCCAATCTTCCGGTTTCGTGCGGGAACTTCGGACGGGGCGCGGAAAGTGAACTAGAATAGAGTGAAAATCCAGATTCCCCACCGGGGTCGGCGCTCCGCCGCGGTGGATGGGGCGGGTACCAAGTCGGCACCCAGAAACGACGGGCCATGGAAGACGAAACCAGAATCCTGGTATCCGGTCCCAAGCAGGCGGCGGCTCCCGGCAGCCAGAACGCCTGTCTGGTGCAAATTTATCCGCCCGGCCCGGCACTGGGAGCGCGCTTCCATTTGAAGGGCAACCCCGTCGTCGTCGGCCGGGAAGACAGCTGCGATATTTCCGTCAACGACGATTCCGTCTCCCGCCGGCACGCGCGCATCGAACCGATGGGCGACACCTACGGCGTGGTGGACCTGCAATCCACGAACGGCACTTACGTCAATGACGCCCGCGTCAGCTTGCAGAAGCTCAAGGACGGCGACTACGTCCGCATCGGCAAGGGCATCTTCCGCTTCCTGGGGGGCGGTAACGTCGAGGCCGAGTATCACGAAGAAATCTATCGCCTGACCATCGTCGACGCGCTGACGGAAATCCACAACAAGCGCTACTTCCAGGAGTTCCTGACGCGGTCGCTCTCCTGCTCGATCCGCTATCGCCGGCCGCTGTCGCTCATCATGTTCGACCTGGATAAGTTCAAGTCGATCAACGACCAGCTGGGCCACCTGGGCGGCGATTACACGCTGCGCGAACTGGCAGGCTGCATCAAGCGCGGCGTCCGCCGGGAAGACCTCTTCGCCCGCTACGGCGGCGAGGAGTTCGCCCTGGTGATGCCGGAAACGCTGCGCCAGGACGCCGTGACCGTCGCCGAACACTTGCGGAAGATGGTGGAGCAGCACCCGTTCCAGTACCTCAACCACAAGTACCATGTGACCATCAGCCTGGGGGTCGCCAGCACCGCCGGCGATACCTGGATGGCCACCAGCGAGATCATCCGCCAGGCCGACGAAAACCTCTACCAGGCCAAGCGCCAGGGGCGCAACCGGGTGGTCGGCTAACCGGGGCTTGAGGTTGAGCCGCGGGCGAGCGCTTCCGCATCCCTCGAAGTCTGGCCGCGTCATGGACCCCAGCACCAAGAATCCCAAGGACGCACCCATCAGCGACACCTGGCGCGTCGCGCCGCGCCGGCTCGTGTCGCAGAAGCTCCAGCAGCCCTGCCTGGTGCATATCTATCCCACGGGGCCGAGCATGGGCCTGCGCTACGAACTCGGGGACGAACCGCTGATCCTCGGCCGCGGCGACGAGTGCGACATCCGCATCAACGACCATTCGGTTTCCCGCCGCCATGCCCGCATCGAGCGCAACGGCGACGCCTATTTCGCCACCGATCTGCAAAGCACCAACGGCACCTTCGTCAATTACACGCGCGCCGCCAACTCGCCCCTGAAGGACGGCGACTACCTGCGCATCGGCAACTGCATCTTCCGCTACCTGGGCGGCGGCAACGTCGAGGCCGAGTATCACGAGGAAATTTACCGCCTGACCATCGTGGATGCACTGACCGGCGTCCACAACAAACGCTTCCTGATGGAGTTTCTCGACCGCGAGGTCGCCCGCTCGGTCCGTCATCATCGGCCGCTGGCGCTGGTGCTGTTCGACATCGACCACTTCAAATCGATCAATGATGAACTGGGCCACCTGGCGGGCGACTACAC
>JAEUIF010001280.1 GCA_016795185.1 Planctomycetia bacterium
TCCAACCTGTCGGACATTCCGGTCGTGCTGGTGATTGCCGGCTTGACCATCACCCTGTTCGTGGTGGTCGGCATCATGTTCTGGTTCCGCAGCGGCGACAAGACGGTGCGCTCCCGTCTGGCGCAGACGCAGCAGCCAACCTGGGTGCCGCCGACGGACGACGGTGGGACGGCGTCCGCCCAAGGCTGAACCGCCGTGCCAATGACTGTTGACCGGACGTCAAAAAAGAACTTTGGAAAAAAAGAAAAATAGCAAACAATAAAAAGGATGGTACAGTAATCGGAGCTATCAGGAAGTTAGCGAAAATACAGCCACTCGCAGACTTCTATCTAATCTGTCCCGCAGCTTAGACAGAAAGGGAACCATCAGCCATGGCAGACAATTCTCGACCGGCGGCAGCCGGGGCGCCCCTGATCCGTCCCACGCCGCTGCAAGGCGAAGACGAAGGCATCGACCTGCGTCGCTTGCTGCCTGCGTGGATCATCAGCGGTGTCATTCACGTGGTCGTGCTCGCCCTGCTGATGATTCCGCAGCTCGGCAGCGGCCGGGCCGAAGCCGGCACCGAGACGGCAGTCATCGAAAGCAGCATGGTCGATGACCAGACCGCGATGGACAAGAACCTCGAAAACGACGAGATCGGCAACGATCCCGATCTGCCGACTAACTACAACGTCGATCGCATCGAGGAAAACAGCGTGCCGGGGCCGGTCAACCCCAACGAGCGCGTGGGCATCCTGAACGCGGCTGACGCTCCCGCCATGACCATCGCTCCGCCTCCGGGCTTTGGCGGCGGTCAGGGCGGCGCGATCGACGACCCCAACCGCACGGGCCAGGGCGGCCTGACCGGCTTCACCGGCGGCATGGGCGGCCCCAAGCTCCAGCCGGGCGGCATGGGCGGTCGTAGCGGTGCCACCCGCGAAAAGATGATCCGCGAAGGCGGCGGCAACACCCGTTCCGAGGCGGCGGTCGCCGGCGGCCTGAAGTGGATCGTGCGCCACCAGGCGCTGGACGGCCACTGGGGCATGCACGACTTCCACGTCCACGGCCGTTGCAACTGCGGCAACGCGGGCGGCAACCACGACGTGGCCGGCACTGGCTTCGGCCTCCTGCCCCTCCTGGGCGCGGGCGAAACCCACAAGGGCACCGGCAAGAACCACCTGTACGCCAAGAACGTCGAACGGGCGCTGAAGTGGTACATCACCCGCCAGGGCGCGGACGGCAGCCTGAGCGGCAACGGCTACGAACACGCCATCGCCACCCTTTGCCTGTGCGAAGCCTACGGCCTGACCGCCGACCCGATCCTGAAGGGGCCGGCTCAGCGGGCCATCAATTGCTGCGTGGCCTGGCAGCACACCGCTGGCGGTTTCCGCTACGGTCCCCGGACCCCCGGCGACACCTCGGTGCACGGCTGGTTCGTGCAGGCGCTCAAGTCGGGCGCGATGGCTGGCCTGAACGTCCCGAATGCCACCTTCAACGGCGTCAACAACTTCCTCGATTCGGTCGCCAACCCCGAAGGCAGCGGCTACGGCTACACCGGCCCGCAAGTGGCTCCGATCACCACCGCCGTCGGCCTGCTCTGCCGCGAGTACATGGGCTGGGGTCCGCGTAACGTCGGCTTGCAGAAGGGCCTGGAATACCTCCGCAAGCTGCCGCCGTCGCCGAACTTCCGCAGCATTTACTACTACTACTACGCGACCCAGGTCGTGCATCACATGGCTCCGTTCAACCCGGAAGCCTGGGAGCAGTGGAACCCGAAGATGCGCGACATGCTCATCGAATCCCAGGACATGGGCCTGAATCCCGACAAGCGCGACCAGAAGGGCAGCTGGTCGCCGGAAGGCGACAACTGGGGTGGCCAGCTGGGCCGGCTCGGCGTCACCTCCCTGTCGGTGCTGACTCTCGAAGTCTACTATCGCCACCTGCCGCTCTATCG
>JAEUIF010000440.1 GCA_016795185.1 Planctomycetia bacterium
TCAACTTCGTCACCTGCCACGACGGGTTCACGCTGGCCGACCTCGTGAGTTACAACCACAAGCACAACGAGGCGAACGGCGAGGAGAACCGCGACGGCCTCGACGACAACTGCTCGTGGAACTGCGGCGCCGAGGGACCGACCGACGACCCGGGGGTACTCGCGCTGCGGGCGCGGCAGGCGCGGAACCTGATGGCGACGATGTTCCTGTCGCAGGGCGTGCCGATGCTGCTGGCCGGCGACGAGTTCCTGCGCACCCAGCGCGGCAACAACAACGCCTGGTGCCAGGACAATGAAATCAGCTGGGTCAACTGGACGCTGGCCGACCAGAACGCCGATTTTCTCCGCTTCGTGCGCGAGCTAATCGCGTTGCGGAAGCGGCACCCGGCCCTGCGCCGGCGCTCGTTCTTTCGCGGGCGCGGCCGGCACGGCACGCTGCCGCCGGATGTGGTCTGGCACGGCGTCGAGCCGGGTTGGCCCAACTTCTCCGGCAGCAGCCGCACGTTGGCCTGCTGCCTGGACGGTACGCAGACCGACCGCGAACCCGACCGCGACTTCTACATCGCCTGCAACGCCTGGGAAGAGACGCTGCCCTTCCGCATCCCGCTGTCGCCGACCGGCCGCCCCTGGCGACGCGCCATCGACACGGCGCAGGAATCCCCCGACGACATCGTCCCGCTCGACGAAGGCCCGAAGGTGCCGGTGAACTACCGTTACCCGGTGGCGGCCTACTCGATGCTCGTGCTGGTGTCGGAGGCTTTTAAGTAGGGATGGGCCGCTGGCGGCTGCGCATCCAGTTGACATGCCTACCGCGAAGTGGTTGTACTCCACAGCCCAGGGTCGCGCAGCGCACCCTGGGGATCAAGGCGAATAAGGTTTGTATACCCCGCAGGGGTCGGACAAGGCAGGCCATCACGGTTTGTACAACCACTTCGCGGTAGGCGCAATCATCAATGGCCTTATTCCCAGGGTGCGCTGCGCGACCCTGGGCTGTGGAGTACAACCGCTTCGCGGTAAAGAACCGCGGATACAACTCGATCTGCGCGGCGGTCTATCGCCAACCGATCATGATTCGCTCGCCTTCTCCGGCGGCACCACCGGGATCGTCGCATCCACGCCCAGGGCGGCCAGGCCGGAGAGCAGGAAAGCGCCCGAGCAGGCCAGGAAGACCATGTCCCAGTTCTGGTTGTAGCTCTTCAGGACATAGCCCAGCACCAGCGGTGAGATGGCAGCGCCCAGGTTGCCCCACATGTTGCCCCAGCCGAGCACCGAGCCGACATGTTTCCCGCCCACGTCCTGCATGAAGGCCCAGATGGAGGCAGTGCCCAGGTCGGTGGACAGGGCCACGAGGCACAGCGCGAAGGTCACGCCCCAGGCGGAATCGCTCAACGGAATGCAGAGCAGGAAGCCGGCCATGGCGCTGAAGCGCGTCAGGGCCATCGGCGCGCGCCGGCCCCAGCGCACGCCGAACAGCTGCGTCAGTCGGTCGGTCAGCCAGCCGCCAAACAGCATGCCGAACAGGCCGACGAGGATAGGCAGCATGCCCATGACGCCACGCTGGCGCAGCGCCACGTTATGCACGTTCAGCAGATACGAAGGCAGCGAATTGAGAATGAACACCCAGCCGAAATTGGTGCCAATCTGCGACAGCGAACTGAGCCACAGGCTGCGGCTGGTCAGGATGTAGCGGATGGGCAGCGCGCCGGGCTTGCCGGCCGGCGGCGGACTGCCTTCTTCAATGAGCCGTAACTCGGCGTCATTGCAGCCGGGATGCTCGCGTGGCCGGTTGCGGACCACACGCCAGATCAGCCAGGCCACAACCACACCCGCGCCGCCATAGAGCAGCATGACCGAGCGCCAGGCCACACCGTCGATACGGGCGAGCGAGTGATCGACGGTCTGCGACAGCCGCAGCGCTTCCGCCATCAGAAACGCCGTCAGCACGGGCGCCGCCACGCCGCCGATGCGCCCGCCGGTGGACACCATCGCGCTGGCCAGGCCCCGCGCGGTGAACGGCACCCACTTGCCGACCATGCTGGCGCCCGTGGGATAAGCCCCGGCCTGCGCCAGCCCGATGCCGAAGCGCAGGAACAGCAGCACGATGAACGAATCCGCCAGCCCGACCAGGCCGGTGAACAGCGACCAGAGCAGCACGTAGAGCGAGAGCATCGCCCGCGCCCCGTAGCGGTCGCTGAGCCAGCCCGCCGGTACCTGGCCCAGCGCGTAGGTCAGGAAGAAGGCACTGAGCAGCCAGTCCTTTTGCTCGTCGCTTAGCCCCAGGTCCTTCTTGATGTCGTCCAGGGTGATGCTGAGGCAAAAGCGGTCGAGATACAGCACGACCGCCATGAGCGTGCCCAGCCCGACCACCCAGTAGCGGACGCGCGTCGGCCGATCATCGGTCAGCGACAGCGCGGCGGGCAACGGTGGTGCGGCGGGAATGGCAACATCGCCCATGAGTGAACCTTTCGAGAGGAGCGGCGGCGCAATGTTCGTAGTTCCGCCTTCAGGCGGTCGAGCGACTCGCCGCCTGAAGGCGGAACTACGAACCAAAGACCGAAATTACTTCACCGTCGGATAGGCCAGGAAGCCCACCGCGTTCACGCGCACCTTGTAGAGCGACGTGCCCGCCGTGATGTAGAGGGTCTTCAAGTCCTTGTCGCCGAAGGTGCAGTTGGTTGCCGTCTCCGGCGTCCGGATGAAGCCGAGCAGGTCGCCCTTCGGCGAGATCACGTAGACGCCGGTCTTATCGCCGCTTTCGGCCGTGGCCCAGACGTTGCCCTGGGTGTCGCAGCGCATGCCGTCGATGCCGCGCCGTTCCTTGAAGTCCCAGAGCACGGCCCGACGCTTGCAACTGCCGTCGTCGGCGATGTCGTAGGCGACCAGCGTGTGCGGGCCGTTCTTGCCCGGCGCGTTGTCAGCCACGTAGAGGGTCTTCTGGTCCGGTGAAATACAGATGCCGTTGGGCATCTTCACATCGGTGATGACCTGCGTCACCTTGTTCGGCACCGGCTCACCGTTCTCGGCTTCGATGCGATAGACCGCGAACTTGTCGATGCCGTCCTTCGGTTTGCCGCCGTAGCAGGGGTCCGTGAAGTAGATGCGGCCGTGTTTGTCGAAGGTCAGGTCGTTCGGCGCGTTGAAGCGCTTGCCGTCCCACTTGTCGGCGAGCAGGGTCTTGCTGCCGTCCTTCTCGTAGCGGAAGACGGCGCGCGGCCCCGCCTCGCTGCAACAGACGACCAGCCGGCCCTGGGCGTCGAAGTTAGTGCCGTTGGCCATCTGGCTTTTCTTGTCCCAGACTTCGGCCTTGCCGTCGGGCCGCACGACCATGATGCGGTTGTTCGGTTCATCCGAGAAGAAGAGGTTGCCCTCGGCATCGGCGGCGGGGCCTTCCGTGAACTTACAGCCGCTGGTGACCTTCTCGACCTTGGCATCCTTGGGAATCAGTTCGGTGTTGGCGTCCTGGGCCGCGGCGAAACCGAGACCGAGTAGACAAAAGACCGAGACAAACCGGGAACGCATGGGGAAACCTCCAGTGTCTGGTTCGCGACGCTTCGGAGAAGCGTTAGGCGGGGTGCGACCGCGTGGTGGAGACATCTTGCCGTGACGCCGCGACGATTGCAACAAGAAGCGGCGCGAACTGCCGCCGCCGTTGTTACGGCCGTGTTACATCGCGCGGCGGCCTGTCTCGTTATAGTTCCAGGAGTCGCAAACGAACCTGAGCCTTCGGAGGATGAACCATGAGCAGCCTGGGACTATCGACCCTGTTGCTGGCCAGTTGCCTGAGCGCCCCCGTAGCGGCGTACGCGGGTGCCAAGGCTGAGGCCGGCGCCGGCAAGAACGAAGACCTGTTCATCTTCACGCTCAAGTACGTGACGCTCAAGAAGGGCGAGCGGATGGTGGTGCCGGTGGGCGAGTTCACGCTGGACTACAAGGACGTCTACACGCTGGAAGTACCCTTCAGCCCGCCGCCGGAGGTGCGCCGCCACTTCGGTCACGAACAGCAAGCGGAGCTGGGCCGGCTGCTGAACGCGCCGAAGCTGATCCACAAGGTCCGCCTCTACAACAAGAGCGGCCAGCCGTTCACCACGGCCCCGGCCCTGCTGGTCCGCGAGGGCAAGTTGCTGGCCCAGGGCATGATGACCTACACGCCCCACGGCGCTGCCTGCGACCTGACGCTGACCGCCGCCGTGGATGTGAAAGTCTCGAAGACGGAGAAGGAAACCAAACGCACGCCCGCCGCCGCCCGCTGGGAAAGCACCAACCTCCAGCGCATGGACCTGACCGGCACGCTCAGCCTGACCAACCTCCGGCAACAAGCGGTGGAAGTGGAGATCGTCCGCTACGTGCTGGGCAACGTCAACGGCGCGGGCCAGGGCGGCAAGGCCGAGATGCTGAACGTGCTCGAAGAGGACAGTGGCATCTCCGCCAGCGCTCAGCCGTCGTGGTGGGGTTGGTACAACTGGCCGGCTTACTGGCGGCACTACAATGGCGTGGGTCGCTTCGTCTGGAAGCAGAAGCTCGAACCGGGCAAGAGCGTGGACCTGACCTACCACTGGTACTACTACTGGCCGTAACAGTCAATTGAACGGCGCTCGCGGCTTCGCACGGCAGGGCGGCTTCGCAATAGCTTGCGAAGCCGCCCTGCGGCATTTTCTACCGCGTCAGCTGCTCGATCAACTCCCGATGCCGTGGATACACCTTCAGCAACTCCGCCCGCGCCGGCATCTCGAAATCCGCGAAATCGAAGCCAGGCGCTACATCGCAGCCCACCAGGGCGAACGTCTCGGGCGTTTCCACCCGCGCGCCGAACAGGCAGCCGCCCGGCACCACCGCTTGCAGGGTTTCGCCCGCTCGCACGTCTCGTCCCAGGCGAATCGCCGAACGTTCCCCTTGCGGATCGATGACGGAAATGGTCAGGGTGCCGCCGTCATAGAAATGCCAGATTTCATCCTGGCGCAGCCGGTGCAGCGCCGAGAAGTCCCCGCTGCGCAGCAGGAAATAAATCGAGGTGACAAAGTTACGGTCGCCGCCGTAGCCCGCCGGCAGGTGGTCGCGGGCAATCTTCCCGGCGGCCCGATAGGTTTCACGAAAGAAGCCGCCCTCGGGATGCGAGCGCAGTTGCAACGCTTCGACCCATTCTTGAGCCGTGGCCATGAAGACTCCTTGCACCGTAGGCTGCCGGGATGAATGCCATCGGGGGACTATTGTAAGGACTGCCCGATTGAACACGTAGGGTCCGCTGTGCGGACCACTCGTCTAGCCGCGCCGGGGTTTGGTGGTCCGGACTGCGGACCCTACCACAATGGTCCGGCGGCTCCGGGTTCGGTAGACAGCCGGCAACGGTTCACGTCAGCCAGGCGTCGAGTTCGGCATCGCTGAGGTCGGTGGTGAAGGCGGCTCCCAGGTGCCAGGTGCCGTTGGGCTGCTGGGTCGCGCGGACGATGCGTACTTCCAGCACCGGCGACAGGGATTCGCCGCTGGGCGCGTGCAAGCGGATCGAAAGCAGCGTGCCCAGCGGGAAGGGTTCGCCGCTGTGCAGCGCCACGCCGCCGGTGGAGATGTTGACCACCCGCGCCAGCCGCGATGGTTTGAAGACCACCGTCTCGCCGCCGACGCGTGCTGCCTTGAGTTTGCAGACCTGGCGCGAGGCGGTGCGTCGTTCGCTGCCCGGATTGCCGGTCGGTGGATTGGTTTGCGACATGAGCGCTGGAATCGGGGCGAAGCGGTGTCGGTCGTAGAGCACGCGGCAGCCGACGGGATACCCAGGGCGCATGAGCAAGGCTACCAAAACCGTAGGCTGGTTTCGGCACGGTGTCAAATGTTGGCAGCGGACTTTGGCCTCGGTTTGGCTCCAGCTACCGAGTTTTTATGCACTCTACCGAGAAATTAGGCAATTGGCTGAAAGTGTACATTACGTCGCACAAGGTTGTCAGGAATTAAAATGTTGCCACGAAATGGTTAATGTTCATTGTTTGTATTTGCCCCAGCTTCGGCATCTCAGTTGCTCTATTATTTCGCGGATACAGAGAATCCAACATAAATGCCTGACCGTTAGGCAGGCAGCGCTCGACTCGCCTGGAGCGCGAAAAGCGGTTGAAGCCGGTGGGCTTCAGCCGCTTTTTTTTGGACCTGCTATGCTGGAAAGGTGGATTGATCGTTGCCGCAACGAGGGGTGCCATGAAGCAATCCGCCGGCACGCTGCTCTACCGCCGGGGGCCGGCAGGCGTCGAAGTCCTGGTGGTGCATCCGTCCGGGGCGTACAACCGTAAAGCCCCGTGGAGCATTCCCAAGGGCGAACCGGATTCGCCGTCGGCCGACCTGGAACAAACCGCGCGGCGGGAAACGCAGGAGGAAACCGGCGTGACGGCCGGGGAACTGGTCGCCCTCGGTCACATCGACTACACGAAGAGCCGTAAACGCATCCATGCCTTCGCCGGACCAGCGCCGGCGGATGCCGCACCGCGACCGGTGTCGTGGGAAGTGGATCAGGCGCGCTTCGTGCCGCTGGCCGAGGCCCGCGAACTGCTGCACCCAGATCAGCGGGCTTTCATCGACCGCCTGGAAGCGCTGCTCAAAGCAACGCCTCCAGCTGCTCCGGGCTGAACTGCATCGGGAACGTGCAGCCGTGATACCAGCCCACCGTGTTGGCCCGCTGATGACGGACCTGCACCAGTTTCAGGAAGAACACGGTCTTGTCCGGGTTTTCCAGGCGGACCAGCAGCAGGGTGCCGGCCTCGAAGCGACGCGCCAGCTTCAGGGCCAGGCCGCCGGTCGACAGGTTGTGGATCGTCGCCGGATAGGCGATGTTCGAGGTGCTTTGCAGCGAACGGCAGGCGGTTTCCAGCTGGCAGCCGAAGCGGCTCGCGGCACGACGGTCGGCAGGCAATGACATCGTTGGCATCGTCTCCAGGGCGTCCCGAAACAGTTTCATCACTTCGCGGGCGCTGCGCGGCCGGCTTGCGTCGCCAGGCGGCGCACGGTATCGACCAGGACTTCCTCGGCCTTCGGTTGAAACAATCCGATGCTCCCGGCATAGATGCCGCGAGTTTCGTAGCCGCCCTCGCGCAGCACGCGGGCGGACGGCACATAACCGAACACATCGTTCGCATACGCCGCCAGCCAGAGGCGCTGCGGACCGAGGGCGTTTTCGAGCAACGGCACGTAGTCCACGACCACCTCGCCGGACAGCGCGACCAGCGTCAGGTCGCTACCGAACTGCCAGACCGCTTGCGGGCAACGGTACGTGGTCGGTAGCTTTTCGCCGCGTTCCAGGCGCGCCAGCATCTGCTGGGCGACCCACGCCTGCACACCGCGCTTGGCCGCCGCTTGCTTTTCGAGTTCCGCACGGGGCGGGGCTTCCTGTAAGGGCAGGTCCGCGTAGCCCAGCACGGTTTTCAGCGGCCCGCGCACCGGCTGCAACTTGGTTTCCAGCACCCGGCAGACTTCCTTGCCCAGCGCCGCGCCGTGTTCGCGGGCCAGTTCCAGGCTGCCATGCGGATAGGGGTCGGCATCGCCGGCGCAGCCCAGCACGAACATCGGCTGCACGCCCGGATGCTGCTCTTGCAAGTAGCTCTGCGCGAAGCCGGCATAGTCACCGCAGACAAAGTTGTGCTGCGGCCGGAGCGTGGTGTTGTGGACCGCCGCGCCAAAGACCACGGCGCGGGGCTTGCCGTCGGGACCATCCACACGCAGCACCGGCACGCTGCGGTCGGCCAGGCCGCGCGGATTGGCCCCCAGCGCCACGCCGCCCGGCGTGAACTGCCGGCGATTCATCACGAAATGCACGACACCCGTGCCCCACGAGAGGCGAGCCGGTTCCAGCTTGGCCAGGGCCTTCTCGGCGGCTTCGACGACCCGGTCTTGCAGCTGCCGGGTGTAATCGACCGTCCGCTGGGCGTCGCCTTCGGTGAGGTTGTCCCGCACCCGGGCATCCAGGCTGACGATCGGCCCGGTGTGCGTGTGCGACGAGGTGAGCAGCAACTGCTCCCGCTTCAGGCCGGTCTGCTTCTGAATGCGCTCGCAGATCGGTTCGGCGATGGCGGCTGGAAAACCGAGCAGGTCGCTGGTAATCAGCACGGCCCGCTGGCCCGTACCGTCCTCCAGGGCCAGCGCCCGGACGAACAGGTCCGCCTCGACCTTCTCGAAGGGCTTGGTCCGCGACCCGTAGCCCGACAGGAAGACGGGCCGTTCGGGCGTGATCTTCACGGAAGCCAGGCCGACCTTCCAGTCCGGTTCGGCGGCCTGTAGCGGCGCCGACAGCAGCAAGACCGCGACGAGCAGGCTAGGACGCAACGTGGTCGGCAGGTGGTTCATGGTGTGGACTCGGGGCGGGAAGCCTGGCAGGCGAAGCCGTTGGTGGGCTGATTTCACCGTGCCGGCCGCCTGGAGTCAAGGGCCAACCGGCGTCGCTTGCGGCTAGTTTCGAGCCCGAAACCGGCGCGAATGGAGCGTTTTTTCGGCCTGCGCCGCGAGATTTGGCGAAATCGAGCGAATAACTCGGCAGGATGCTTGACCTGAACGCCTGGGTTGAGTTTGATGGACACAATCCTGTCTCCCGGACGGAACCGGGCTGCCTTGCTCTCATTTCAGCGAGGGAGAACGCGCCATGACCGAGACGCTTTACCTGGCCTGTGCGCTCATCGGCGGCACTTTGCTGCTCTGCCAGTTCGTGCTCGGCCTGCTGGGGTTCGGCGAGCACCATGACGTGGCGGCCGACGCGCATGATGGCGACGCGGGCGGCGACCAC
>JAEUIF010001369.1 GCA_016795185.1 Planctomycetia bacterium
CCGGCCTCGGCGTCGGTTCCGGGTCCGGGTCGAGCAGGGACTTGGGCGCGCCCAGGCGGGCGTGGTAGGCGCACAGGCCGGTCAGCGCCATCAGCATCGCGAAGCAGATCATCCAGACGATGCCCTGCATCTTCAGCGTCAGTACCGGTTCGATCATCAGGATGTAGCCGTTCAGGCCGAGCAGGCTGCCCAGGTTGCTGGCGGCGTAGAGGAAGTAAGGGTCTTTCGCGGCCGGGTGCCCGGTATGGCCAAACCAGCGTTGCAAGAGCGGGGCGCTGGTGGAGATGACGAAGAACGGCAGGCCGATCAGCAGGGTCAGCAGCGCCAGCACCCACAGAGCGGGGTAGCCGTGGGACGGCGGCTCGAAGCCGCGATAGATGCCCAGCGGCGCGAACAGGAACCAGAGCGGCGCGGCCACCAGCAGCACGCCATGCACCAGCAGCTGCCAGCGCAGCCGCAGCTTGCTGGTCATCGCGTGCGAATAGTAATAGCCCACGAAGAGCACGATCTGGAAGAAGAACATGCAGGTGTTCCAGACCGCGGGCGTGCCGCCGAAGGTCGGCAAGATCATCTTGCCGATCATCAGTTCCACCCAGAACAGCAAGAACGCGCTCAGGAACAAGGTGGCGGCGAAGACCGCCAGGGGATTGAGCAGGATGGCCGGCAAGATCGCACCTCCGCGCCGAGTATGCAAGTTCAGCCAAGACGGGCTGGCATCAGCCCATCAGCATAGTTGGATTGTTGTACGGAGGCAGCGAAAGCACGGCCGGACCAAACTCCGTAGGTCAGGCTTTCCAGCCTGACTGGTGTGTCAGGCTGGAAAGCCTGACCTACGGTGGTCTGCCAGTCCCAAGCACGGCCGCCCCGTCCCTTTGACGCCCGGAAGATGGTAATATAGTCAAAATTACCGCCGTCGAAAGCGGAAAGTTGCCGGCCTGGCGAAACCGGCGCACCTGGAGTTCGACCATGAAAAAAGGCGTGATTCCCAAGCTCGATGCGCAGTGGTGGCGCAAGAACCGGGCGGTGACGCTCAAATCCCTCGGTCTGGGCGATGCCCTCGCCGCGTACCAGGTCAAACTCAAGGATTTCGAGGCCATCGCCCCCGGCCAGACGCTGCCGGACGAGGCCAACCAGTTGTTCATGGATGTGCAAGGGTTGCTGAACAAGAACAGCAAGATCGTCAAGTCGATCGACCAGGGGCTGACCATCGCCAACAAGACCCTGCACGAGGAAACCATCGCCGGCCTCAAGCTGTACAAGACCAAGGTCATTCCCGACGAACTGACCCGCCTGAACGCCATCTATGCCCAGTACGAGCGCCGGTACGAGCAGTACCTCAAGGAAGTCGAGGACGGCTTCGACGAGGCCAGCACGGCCTTCACCAACTTCAGCCTCGGCGCGAAGGCGATGGTCAAGGGCATGAAGGAAACCACGGTCAACGTGCAAAAGGCGCTCAAGGCGCGCAACACCGAAGCGCTGGGCGGCGTGGACCAGACCGTCCGCAGCATGAACGGCACGCGGTCCAACTTGCAGCAGCGCTTCGACGATGCCGTCGTGCTCGCTGACAAGTGGGCCGTCCTCACCAAGCGCGGCGCGGACGCCTTCGGCGGCGGCGACAAGGCGAAGTACCGCAAGTGGGATCGCGACTTGAAGGCCGCCCGCACCGCCGCCGAGACGGACCTCGAGAAGTTCGACGAGGAGAAGACGACCATCGAGCAGCTGGCCGTCCAGGCCCGGCGCATCGTCAGCGGCGACGCCCAGCGCGAAGAGGACCACCTGGCCTTCATGGCCAAGACCCTGCGCGAACTGCTGACCGAAACGAAGACCGTGAAGGACAACGCCGCCAAGTACAAGAAGAAGGTGCAGCTGTGCCGGCAATTCGTCGGCAAATGGTCCACCGAGTATTCGGACAAGAACTGGATCGACACCAAGGACCGCTGGGTCAAGCTGATGGGCGGGCTGCTCAACGACGCGGACGAGTTGCACCGCACCGCCGTCGGCCAGCTGAACCGCGTCAAGGAGAAGCTGGCCGAGGGCCAGCGCGTGCCCGACGGCATCGACTGGATGAGCCGCGACTACCAGGCGGCGGCGCAAAAGTTCCAGCCAGTCTCGCGGGAGATCGGCACGCAGGAGAAGAGCCTCAACGACGATAGCTCGGAACTCGAAAAGTGGCGGACCAAGTACAACCAGTACCGCACGACGAAGGTGAAGACCTGAACCACGGTCCTGATTCCGTGGAGCTACCGGTTGGGTGGCACGCCCCCGGTCCGCCGCGGGGGGGGGAGTGGTGTGCGGGCGACCGTGAGGCGACTCCCGCCGCTGAACTTGTCCAGCCGGTGCCACCGCCCCAACATGGCACCCGACCTGACGTGGTGAAGCGACTCGCACGCCCTCGGAGTACCGAGGGACGTGCCACCCCGTCAAAGCGCCGCCAAGCATCGCGAACCGAATACCCTGGAGCCACCCCATGCGTCGTCGTGCCTTCCTGCAACAAACCGCGGCCCTGAGCCTGGGAGCCAGCCTTGCCATGAACGCAGCCCCGCACGCCGCGCCGTCGCGCGAAGAGTTCGACGCCGAGCAAGCCCGGCGGCGCAAGCAACTCTGGTCGTTGCTCGGCGACCTGCCGGAGCGCAAAGCGCCCACGGCGAAAGTCGTCAAGAGCGAACGCCGCGACGGCTACACCCTGGAAACCCTCGAACTCGACCTGAACGGCATCGAACCCGTGCCCGCGTACTTGCTGCTGCCGGACAAACGGCCGAAGTCAGCCCCTGGCCTGCTCTACATCCACTGGCACGGCGGCACCTACCCCGTCGGCAAGGAAGAGCTCCTGACCGGACAGAAGGTCATGCCCGCCTACGCGCCGGTCTGCGCTGAGAAGGGCATCGTCACCCTGGCCATCGACAGCTGGTGCTTCGGCAAGCGCCAGCGCGATCCGGACGGCCGTACCGGCGAGCTGGACGCCTTCAAGCACATGCTCTGGAAGGGCCAGACGCTCTTCGGCATGATGCTCTTCGACGAATGGCAAGCGCTGAACTACCTGGCCGCGCGGCCCGAGGTCGATGCCCAGCGCCTGGGCGCGTTCGGGCTGTCGATGGGCGCGACCAAGGCCTGGTGGCTGGCAGCGCTCGACCCGCGCGTCCGGCTCTGCGTCGATCTGTGTTGCCTGACGGACTACGAAGAACTCATCAAGATCAAGAACCTGAAAGGACACGGCATCTACTACTACGTGCCGGGGTTGCTGAAGGTTTTCCAGGCGCACGACATTAACGCGCTGATCGCGCCCCGGCCCCGCCTCAGCCTGAACGGCCGCCAGGACCTGCTGACGCCGCCGGCCGGGGTCGAGCGCATCCGCGACCACGTTCTGCCGCTCTACGAGCGCTACGGCAAGAAGGAAGATTGCCGGATCGAGTTGTTCGATTGCGGCCACGAGGAAACGCCGGAGATGCGCAAGCTCATCCTGGCGGCGTTCGACCGCTATTTGCTGACGTGATGGTGGAAGGGAATCCGGGCGCTCTGGTCCGCACAGCGGACCCTACGGATTGCCGCAGGGTCCGCTGTGCGGACCGTTACAGTCAGTCGCCCAATGCTCAGGTCTTCATCGT
>JAEUIF010001430.1 GCA_016795185.1 Planctomycetia bacterium
CGCTACGCGGTCGCCGGCCGGTTCATCGACTTCGCGAGTTTCAGTTACCAGTAGTAGACGCCGTAAGGACAGTAGCTGATCGGGTACCAGCACTGGTCGGGCACGCACCAGTAGTAGTAGACCGTGGTGCAGGGGCACCAGTAGCAGTAGCAGTTCGACGGCCCCCACCAGCAGCAATAGGTCCAGTGGCAGTGGTCGAAGCCCTGGTAGCAGTAGCCGAAGGACTTCTTCACGCCGAACTTCTGCTGATAGTTGTTCAGCTGAATTTTCGGCGACAGCTTCAGCAGGTTGTTCTGCGTGCCCTGTTGATTGACGTTCTGCAACTTGTCGCCCAGGATCTTCTTGTCGATGTCGTTGAGCTTGGGCAGCTGCTTGAAGTCCGGGTTCTTGAAGTCGATCTTCTTGAAATCCAGCACCTGCTTGTTGCCATCGACGACCTTCTTGTCGTCCAGTTTCTTGTCGTTCACCTTCTTGAAGTCGGGCTTGTTGTCGTCCACCTTCTTCTTGTCCGCATCGACGACCTTGGGGAAGTCGGGCTTCTTGCCATCGGTCTTGATGACTTGCGGCTTGAAGTTCTGGTTCTGGTTGATGACTTGCGGCTTGAAGTTCTGGTTCTGGTTGACGACGCCGTTGTTGCCGTTGCCGGGGCCGCCCTTGCCGGGCAGGTTGATGATCTTCTTGTCAGCAGCCAGGACCGTGGTCCCCGCCACCAGCAACGCGGTCAGACTGATGCAAAGCTTATTCACGGATAACCCTTTCGCCTGTTGCCAGGGATGATGCTTGGAACGCGTGGCCGAGATTTCCGATTCGGCCACTCGCGTGCCTCTCTGCTATCATCAACGGCGTTCAAAAGGGGTTGTGACAGAAATACGTGGCTGCCAAGCCGCGCGGCGGGAAGCACCGATGGCGACCACCGACCTTGTTCTGGCCATGACTGGCGCTAGCGGCGCACCCTACGGAGTGCGACTGCTCGAAGTGCTGCTGCGCGCCGGGCGTACGGTCCACCTGACCATCAGCCCCTCGGCGGTGGAAGTGCTCCGCACCGAACTCGGACGAACGGTCGATTTACAGCACTTCCGGCTGACCGATCTGCTCGGCGAAACCAACGAATCGCTGCCCGGTGAAGTGCGCTATCACCATAGCGGCAACTTCATGGCGGGGATTGCCAGCGGTTCGTTTCTCACCGGCGGCATGGCAGTCTGCCCGTGCAGCATGGGCACGGTGGCGGCCATTGCGCATGGTCTATCGCAGAACCTGATCCACCGCGCCGCGGATGTGCATCTCAAGGAACGCCGCAAGCTGGTGTTGGTGCCGCGCGAGACGCCACTGAACGTCGTGCAACTGCGCAACCTGACGATCTGCGCGGAAGCGGGCGCAGTGGTGCTGCCCGCGATGCCGGCCTTTTACACCCGGCCGCAGGGCATGCAAGATATGATCGATTTCGTCGTCGGCCGGGTCTGCGACCAGCTGGGCGTCGAGCACGACTTGCTGAAGCGTTGGGGAGGGAAGTAGCCCGCCGCTCTGCGGCGGGCTACGTTTGGCGGGCTACTCTTCCTTCTTCTGCACAATGTCCTTGCGGGTGGTTTCCACCGCGGCGCGCAGGGCCTTCGCTTCTTCTTCCTTGACGCCGTTCTTGTCCAGCGCCTTGAGCAGCACGTCCACGGTGGCGTCGAACTCGGCGTCCGTGACGCCCAGGCCCTGGTGCGATTCCTTCATGCTCTTGCCGGTGTACTTGAGCGGTCCGCCGCTGGCCGCGCTCACGAAGGCCACCAGGCTCTTCTTGAGGGCTGCCACCTGCTCGTCGGTGAACTTGAGCTTGCCGTCGCGGGTGAAGTTCACCTTGGGGTCTTCGGCCGCCAGCGCCACGAAGTCATCGACCACCTTCGTCACCGCGTCCAGGCCACCGAGCCGGTCCCAGAGCTTGACCTCGGCGGGCTTCGCGCCGATGCGCTCGGCCGGCTTACCGTTCGGCGGCAGCAGTTCGGGCTTGGCGGGATCGACCTTGGTGGTTTCACCCTTCACTTCGTTGCGCACGCGGTCCATGACGTTGCGCAGCACCCAGGCGCGGCGGCGCATGTCGGGCTGGGCCTCGGCTTCGGCCATGCCGTCCTGCACGGCCTTTTGCAATTCGGGCCGGTGCGCCAGCATGGGCCGGGTGATCTGCAACGCGCCGTGGAACATGTGGTAGCAGGCGGCGGGGTCGCCGTTGTTGTAGTGGTCCCGCCCCCGGTTGATGACGTCGCGCAGCACGATGAACAGCTGCTGGTCGATGGCCTTGCCGTCGGCGGCTGGCGCGGGCGGTTCCTGGCCGCCACTGACGGCAGCCGTCAGGACCAGGGCCAGCAGGCCGAGGCCCAAAACTTTCCGCCACCGGGGATGTCGCAGGTTCATGACGCCGCTCCCTCGCTGAACTGGAGAAGATGGGGGTCCAGGCGAACCACCGGGATGATAGTCAAACCGGCGAGCCTGGGGGAAGGCTTTTTTCCTGATCTTGTTTCGCGGCGCTGAATACCCATAATGGGCAACCGGCCAGTAATGCGCTTCAGGTGCTTGGTTCGCGACGCAGCGGAGAAGCGGTGAAGCGTTTCACGCATCTCCGAAGCGTCGCGAACCGAAGCAGTCTGACACAATCGACCGCGACGAAGGGAAGGATCCCTTGGCCGATAAACCCAGTCAGCTCATTCTCGATGCCCTGAGCCGGGCCGCGGCGGAGCCTGCGGGCGTTCCGCTGTTCGGCGGCAAGGGTGCCCCCGGACTGTTCCCCGCCACCGCGCCCTCGCGGCTCGCGGCCCTGCACTGCAAGGAAGAAAACTACCTGCGCGTGCTGCGCACCGAGCAGCGCGGCCGGACCGCGGTCGAGCTGTGTGCGATCACCGAGCGCGGCATGGCGCTGCTGCTCAATCAGCTCAATCCGAAGCAGGTGCTGGAAAACCTGGTCCGTGCCCTGGACGAACGGCAGGAGCAATCGGCCGCGCTGGTCACCGCCGCGCAGCAGACGCAGGCCAGCATCGAGGCCATGCGCGCCACGGTCGAGAAGGCCCTGCAAGCGCTGGCCGAGTCCCCGCCGGCCCACCACCTGCCGCCGCGCGCCTGGCACGAAGGCGTACTGACTTTCTTGCACCACTGGCAGACACAGCACCCGATGGCCGACTGCGCGCTGCCCGAGGTTTATGAGCAGGCCCAGCGCTCCGGGTCGTACCTGAGCATCGGTGAGTTTCACGACGGCCTGCGCCAGCTGCACGAACGGCAGCTGATCTACCTGCACCCCTGGACCGGGCCGCTTTACGACATTCCCCAGCCTGCCCTGGCGCTGATGGTGGGGCACGAGCTGGCTTATTACGTCAGCGTCCGGAAGTGAAAAGGAGTTCGACCATGCCGGCGTCCGTAGCTGAACGATCCCTGCCGGAGCGGGCCCAGGATGTGCTCCGCCGCGCCGGCAACCCTTTCCGCAATTACTTCGCGCGCAACCCGGACGATGAGGTCTGCGCCCGCTATCACGTGCCCGAACTGTACGCGCTGGAGCGCGAACAGCTGCTCGGCGTCGTCGATCTTTATCGCTATGAGCCGGGCGCGCACTCCGAGGTGGTGCCGGTGCTGGGCAACAAGGGCGCGGGCAAGACGCACCTGCTGCACTCGATCAAGCACGGCGGCGAGGGCGCCTGGCAGATGCTGGTCACGCCTGGCGTCTACCAGAAAGACAACGAGTTCCTCGAATATCTGTTGTTCCAGATCATCGACACGCTGCTGGGCGGCGGCAAGCAGAAGGGCCGCCGGCCGCTGGAGTTCGTCGGCCAGGAGCTGACGCGCCGCCTGCTGAGCAAGACCCTGGCTGGCCTGACGCCCGAACAGCGGCTCGACCTGTTCCCGCCGCCGGGCCTCGCGCGCTGGACCCGGCACTTCGGCCTGGGCGCTTCGCAGGCCCAGGAGCGCGTGCAATGGCTGATCGAAACCCTGAAGCCCGGCCCGGACGCCAGCAGTGGCGGCGCGGCCTACATCCTCCAGCGCCTGAAGGAAATCAATTTTGAGCCGGAGCGCGCTTGCCAGCTGGTCTGCCAGCATGTCGAAAAGACCGAGGCCCACAACACCGCTGGCCTGATGCGCCGACACATTTACCAGGGCTTCGCGCGCGCCATCCTGCTTGGCGACGAGTCCGACCTGGCCAACTTCCTGACCTTCGGCTTCGCGGAACTCGAATTCCACGTCCGGCCCACGCGGCAGGACCTGGTGCTGGCGCTGTGCAAGGTGCTGATGGAGGTGTTCCGCAATCTGAAGATTCCGGTGGTCGTCGCCTTCGACCAGCTGGAAGACCTGCTGCTGGCCCGCCGCAACGACGACGGCGCGCGCGTGGCAGAATCGTTCTTCGCCGGCATCGTGCAGGCCATGCACCAGATCGACGGCATCTGTTTTCTGATCTTCGCCGAACGCGGCCTGTGGAACCGCTTCGTGCCGTCGCTGGACGGTTACATCCAGGACCGGCTGAACAACCCCGTGCATGTCCCCGGTCACGGCACCATCAACGCCCTGCGCCTGGAAGCGCCGCCGGCCGACCTGGTCGAGCGCGTCGTCGAGGCGCGGCTGCGGCCGGCGCTGGAAGAATTGCCCGACTTCACCGAATTGACGCCGATTTATCCGTTCACGGCCGAGCAGGTGGCACGCATCGCCAAGACCGAGCCGACGCTGCGCGACATGCTCCAGCAGTTCCGGCACCTGTACGACCACGTCGTCTATGGCGCGGAGAAGCAGGGTACGGTAACGGAAGTTCCGCCGCCGGCTTCGCGCCTGTCGCGCGACGAGGAAACCGCCGTCATCAAGTCGGTGGTGATGGTTGAATCGACGGCCCAGGAACCGCCCATCGTCGAGACGCCGGCCAGCCCGCCGCCGGCCGCACCGCGTGTGCGCGCCTCGGCTTCGCAGAAGACCTCGCTGGAAGAACTCTGGGACGAGGCGATGGCCGACGCCGCTCGCAAGCTGGAGCCGGAAGGCTCGCTGACGGGCGCGACGCGCGAGCTGCAAGCTGGCCTGGGCGCTTTCCTGAAGACCGCGCACGAAAACGGCGTGAAGGTCGGCCCGTGGCGCTTGCAGCATGTGGTCGGTGAATGGACCTTCGGCGAGCATCCGACCTACGGGGCCATTACAATCGCCCACTGGGTTTGCAAGGTGGGCCAGCCCTGGAAGGTCGGCATCGGCCTGTTCCTGGGACGCGGGCCGGGCAAGCCGAAAGACCTGGAAATCAAGCTGGCGGCGATGGAAGCCGAGCCGCCGGTGATCGACCACCTCATCCTGCTGCGGCCCGAAGACGACCTGACGCTCTCCGGCAAGAGCAAGACCATGTGGCAGGATGCGGAGCGCCGCGGCCGGCACCCGCGTCTGGAAGCAGTCAGCCTGGAGAGCTTCGCGGTCTTCCAGGGCTTCCCGCGCTGGCTGCAAGCCGTCGCCGAAGCGCAGCCCGACGGCCAGCCACTGCCCAACCTGGCCGACTTCCTGCAAGAGAAGTGCGAAAAGCTGCTGGAGCAGGTCTGCATGCCGGTGCAGGGCGGTTGACCGCAGGCCGGGCGAAGTCGCCAACGCCGCCGGGGACAGCGTGTCCCCGGCGGCGTTGTGCATTCACGGAAGCGCTCAATACCGCAACTCCAGCCCCACGCTCACACCCTGCGCCCAGAAACTGCTGCCCACGAAATCGAATGCCGGCCGCAACGGTCCAGGAAATGGCTGATTGCCAAAGCGCACCGGAATCTGCCGTTCGTTCACCACCGGGTCGATCTGCTCGCCGGCGCGGGCCACCGAGCTGAGCCACAGCAGCGAGTAGCCGGCGCTCAGTTTTGCAGCGCGGGTCAACTGCCAGCCCAGATGGACTCCCACCTCGGGAACGAATGCCAGCTGGTGGCGTTGATGCCGGCCGATGTTGGTCCGCTGCGCCAGCACCCCGCCGCGCAGGATGGTGAGCGTGCCATTCGGCGCCAGCGCTTCCGTTTCGCCGGTGATCTCGGCAACCTGCTCCATCGCGCCCAGGCCGAGTTTGCCGCGCAGGTCCAGCGTGAACGCGCCGCGTTGCAGCCCGGCTTCCAGGCCCACTTGCCCGCCATAAAAGCGGTTGGCGGCGCGGAAGCTGTCCTGAATGCCGACCCGGTTGCCGAACGTGACGAAGCGGTCGTCGATCGTGACCGCATCGTCCAGGTTCAGGAAACGAAAGCCGGCGAGGCCCGTCAGGCGGAAACCGGCGCTTTCCGTCAGTCCGGTCGTCAGATTGGCTTCGAGGCCCCACAAGGTCGTGTCAGCGCTGACGGTCGCGCCGCCCACCGCGTTGCCGGGGTCGGCGACCAGGACAGCGTTGGGGTTGCCGGTGGCTGCATCGATGAAGGGCTGCCCCAGGACTGGCTCGCCGTCGGAAGCAAAAGCAACCTCGGCCTGGCCGTCGGCCAGGAAGAAATAGCCGACTTCGACGCCGATGTTCCGCGACGCAAACTGCCAGCCCAGGGTGAAGCGACCGCCTTGTCGCGCATCGTCGTTGAAGTCGAGGTTATCGACCAGCACCTGCGTGCCCGGCGCGCCCAGCACGCCATTGCCGCCGCCGGTGAGCAGCGGCGGCACCCCACCACGCTGGAACCACCAAAGCAGATATTCGCCCGAGGCCCGGAAGCACGGAACGCTGGCCGGTTCGTCCAGGACGATGAGCGGTTGCTCGGCGCAAGCCAGGCCGTGTCCGAGCCAGGCGAACAGCATTGCCGCGAGCAGGTGCGTGCGCATGGACTGACTATCGGACGCTGTGCTGCCAGCGATCCAGATTCCATCACCTGTCGAGCGCCCACTGCCGGTGGCGGCAGTGGTCCCTGCCGGCTGGGCCAGCGGGTGAAATTGGGTGGACCGACATCAAGTACGTCGGGCTTTCCAGCCCGACACGCAGCGGCAGTCGCTGGCTGCGCCCGTTGCGCAACCTCGCGTATGGTACCGCAGAATACCGGCGCTGCCTGTCGGGCTGGAAAGCCCGACGTACTCCGGAAGCGGGCACGACAAAGGCTCATGTTCGGCACCGTGCGAGCCGACTGGAATGGCAAAGGGACCACGGAGGCAAGGATAGGCCATGTTCTGCGCAAACTGCGGCCAGCAGGCGAGCGGCAACTTTTGCAGCCATTGCGGCACCCGGCTAAACCAGCCCGTGCTCTCCCTGGTGAAGCCGCCGGAGGACGAAGTTGCCGACATTCTGGACGTGCTGCCCGTCGAGGATTGGTCCCACGAAGTGGACTACGAGAAGCTGGTCAAGATTCCCGAAGTGAAGGACATGCTGGCGCTGTGCGCCTCGCAGGCGCGGAAGGGGATGACCGGCGAGCAGTTTCTCGAAATCTACGACAAGCTCTTCAAGCCGCCGATCTCGACGAAGAAGATGGCCGAGATCGGTACGCCGATCTACGCGCAACTCGGCTGGGAGACCGGCAAGAGCCGCCAGGGCCGGGTCGCACTGCCGACCGGCACCGTCATCGTCTCCGTGCTCTGCGTGCTGGCCCGCAACGGCCAGGCGATCAAGCAGGTGCATCAACTCTCGGACGGCTGCATCCTGCACGCGGTCCTGCCGTCCAACCTCTTCTCGCTCGAAGGCGAGCTGATGATCTCCTTGCGCCGGCACGGCCCGGCCACGCTGGTGGAAGCCACGACACGGATTCCTGGCCAGTTCTACGACTGGGGCAAGAGCGAACGCTGTCTAAATGGGCTGTTCGGGGAGATTGGCGCGGCGGCGTAATTCTCGAGGAGCGATCAGCGTCGCCAGTGGTGGACCGAGACTTTCGTGAGCTGGGCCGGGCTACGCCACGGCCATTCGTAGGGCGTCGAGTTCGATTCCCTGGACAGGCTGCTGGCGGTCGGGCCATTGCTCCCCGTTGCTGGCACCATCTGGTGCCATGCTCAGCGCCTCCACGAGATACAGCGCCTGGTTCGCCTGGACTATTGCCTGAGAGTGGTTCGCCAGAAATTTTGTCAATTCTTGTGTCCGGGTCCGTCCGGGAATCCGTTAGCCCTATACGCGGAATAGTTCTCCCATCCGTCGGCCCAGCGCCACGGCGGCGACCAGCAGGCTGCCGCCGAGCAGGGCCATGGCGAAGACGCCCAGCGCGCTGGCGATCTGGTCGCCGTCGTCGGGCCGCATGAGCAGCCCGAGGATGGCCCGCGTGATGGGGAAAAAGCGCTCCTCGCGGGCGAGCATCAGGCTGTCGCTGACTTCCAGCAAGGCGAAGGCGAAGGTCAGCACGCAGCCAGCGACGATGTTAGCGGCGATCAGGGGAAAAGTCACGGTGCGCAGCACGCGCCAGCGGCCGGCCCCCAGGTTCTCGGCGGCTTCCTCCAGCACGGGCGGAATCTGCTGCAAGCCGGCCAGGGCGGAGCGCGTCAGGAAGGGCAGCCGACGCACGGTGTAGGCGATGATGAGCAGGAAGGTCGGGTTCTTGCTGGGATCGAGCAGATCGGCCAGGCCGTCGAGGTGGTCGGGCAGGCGGTCCTTGAGCCAGGGAATCCAGCCGGCGTAGCAGGTGAGGTAGCCGAACGCCAGCACCAGGCCGGGCAGCGCCAACGGCAGCATGGCCAGCCCTTCGAGCAGGCTAGCGAGGGCGCTGGGCCGGCGGGCCGCCAGCCAGGCGATGGAACCGCCCAGGACGATATCCAGGACCGTGCTGGCCGCGCTGTAGACCAGGCTGTTGCGGATGCTGCTGGCCGCCACCGGGTTGGTCCAGACGTACTGCATGTGGTCGAGCGTGTACGACTCCGGCAGCAGCGTGAAGCTCCAGCGCTCGGCGAAGGCCGTCAGGATGACGCCCAGGTGCGGCAGCGCGGCGAGCAGCGTGACGCCGAGCACGACGCCATAGATCAGCACGGTCCCACGCCGACTGGCCCAGGGCACGGCCGTCGCCACTGCCCCCTTGCCGCCCGCGACGTAGGCCCGGCGGGCCACCAGCCAGCGCGCGGCCAGGAACAGGACGGCCGTGACGATGAGGGTGATGACCACCAGCGCGTAGGCCACCGCGTTGGTCCGCTGCGGGTCGCTGACCTCGAAGAAGATGCGCACCGGCACCACTTGCAGGTAGTTGAACACCAGCGGCGTGCCCAGGTCGGTGAACGCGGCGACGAAGACCAGCGACGCCCCCGCGAAGTAGCCCGGCAGCAGGAGCGGGAAGGTGATCGTCCGGAAGACGCGCCACTCGGACGCGCCCAGGTTGCGGGCGGCGTCTTCGAGGTTCGGATCGACGTTGGCCCAGGCCGCGGCGAGGTTCAGGTGCAGGATCGGGTACAGGTGCAGGACCTGCATCAGCACGACGCCGATGAAGCCGCCCTGCCCCAGCCAGTCGATGGGCTGCCCGGGGTCGAGCCAGCCGCGCTCCATGAGCCAGAGGTTCACGGTGCCGAAGCGGCCGAGAAACCTCTGCAAGCCGATGGCCCCGACGAACGGCGGCAGAATCAGGGGTGCCAGCAGGAAGCCGCTCAGCACCGCCTGGCCGACGAAGCGCACCCGGCTGAACCAGTAGGCCAGGGGCAGGCAGAGCAACGTGGTCGCCAGTGTGGTGGCGCAGGCCAGCACCATGCTGTTGCGCAGGCATTCCCAGGTAGTCGGCGAGATGGCAGTCAGCTGGAACCAGGGAAACCGCGCCGAGGTTTCGACGCGAAAGCCCAGTGCTTGCCGGAAGTAGAAGGCGGTCCAGAGATGTTGCCGGGCGACTTCGGCCTCGGCACCCGTTTCCTGGAGCTTTTGCGCGAGCCGGTCGGCATCCGGTTTGCGTGTCGGAGGAAAGGACTGCACCACGAGGGGCAGCTGCTGTGGGCCTGGGGTGAAGACGGCTTCGGGCCGCGCGGTCACCAGCAGCTGGAGCGTCTGCACCTTCTGCTCGGCGGCTTCGGGCCAGCGCAGCAGCTGGACCTGGTACTCCTCGTCGCTGGCGGCACCGGGAACGACGTAGGCCAGGGGATAAAGCAGGAACACACCCAGGAAGCCCAGGAGCAGCAGTTCCAGCGGCAGGGTGCGCAGGCGCATGGCGAGCCCACAGACTTCCCTCTCCCCTGGCGGGAGAGGGGAGAACGATGACTGTCAGTAACTTATCCACGAGAGCATCATGAGCAACTCCGGAATCTCCTGGCTGGTGAAAATCGGCAGCGCGGCCGTGCTCTGCGGCCTGCTGCCGTCGCCAGGCCACGGCCAGGGACTGGGCTCAATCCTGCAATCGACGCGCGACGGAGTCAACGCCGCCGCGGAGGCCGTCCAGAAAGCCCGCTCCGACGAGAGCGTCGCCAACGTCGCCGTGCGCGGCAACAACGCCTTTGCACTGGACCTGTACGCCAAGCTGGCCGAGAAAGCGCCGGCAACGGGCAACGTCTTCTTCTCGCCCTACAGCGTCACCAGCTGCCTGGGGTTGGCCTACGCCGGTTCGCAGGGAGCGACCACGCATCAGCTCGCCCGCGCGCTGCGTCTCAACGTCTCGCCCCAGGCGCTGCCCGCCAACTGGGCGGCGCTGCGCCAAACGCTCGACCGCCGCGCGAAGTCCGAAGGCGGCTATCAGCTGACGACTGCCAACGCCGTCTGGGGGCAGCAGGGGCTGGGCTTCCGTCCGGAGTTCGTGGAACTGGTCAAGAACGGCTTCGCCGCCGAGGTGCGGGAACTGAACTTCAAGGCCGATC
>JAEUIF010001463.1 GCA_016795185.1 Planctomycetia bacterium
GGGTTCGGTGATATTGTGGCGACTCCGGTTGGCGTCCGCCAGTGGCGACACATACAATTCCTCTCTTGCGTTTGAACCAACCAGGCCCCTCTCCCGCCAGGGGAGAGGGGAGACATCCTGTAGGAGACCCCAGCCAATGGCCGCCAAGTCGAAATCGTACCGCTTCACCTTCGGCCCCTGGAACATCAGCACCGGCCGCGATCCCTTCGGCCCCGAGGTGCGCAAGGAAGTCGCCTTCGCCGCCAAGCTGCGCGAGTACAAGAAGCTCGGCTTCGACGGTGTCCAGTTTCACGACGACGACGCCGTGCCCGACCTCGACCAGCTCGACGCCGCCGGCATTGACAAGGCCGCCGCGAAGATGAAAAAAATGCTCGACGGTGAAGGGCTGTTCTGCGAGTTCGTCGCCCCGCGGCTCTGGGAACACTCCAAGACCGTGGACGGCGGCTACACCTCCAACAGCGCCAGCGAGCGCAAGTACGCGCTGGAACGCTCGAAGAAGACCATCGACATCGCCCGCGCCCTGGACTGCAAGGACATCGTCCTCTGGCTGGCCCGCGAGGGCACTTACATCCGCGAAGCCAAAGACCCGATCGGTTCGGTGCAGCGCATCCTCGACGCCGTCAACGCCATGCTGGAGTACAGCAAGTCGATCCGCATCCTCGGCGAGATGAAGCCCAACGAGCCGATGGACCAGGCGTACATGCCGACCGTCGGCCATTTCCTGGCCCTGTGCTATCGTGCCAGCGAACCGTCGCGTGTCGGCGTGCTGATCGAATCCGCCCACTCCATCCTCGCGGGCCTCGACCCGTCTGACGACATGGCCTGCGCCCTCTGGCACGGCAAGCTCTGGAGCGTGCATCTCAACGACCAGAACGGCCTGAAGTACGACCAGGACAAGTCGTTCGGCTCGGTGGACCTGCGCCGGGCGTTCAACCAGGTCTGGGTGCTGGAACGGGCCGGCTACGACGGCTGCATCGGCCTGGACGTGAAGGCGATGCGCACCACGAAGCCGGGCGACCAGACCCGCCACCTGGCCAACAGCAAGGAGTTCTTCCTGCGCCTGGTGGACCTGGCCCGCAGCGTGGACGAGAAACAGATCGAGACGTTCCGCGCGGAACGCGACTACGAAGGGTTGGAGCGGTACATCGTGCTGAAGCTGCTGGGGAAGTAAACCTTCAATATCAGTCCGCAACCGTGCTAAACCGCAAGCGGTGGCTCGCTCGCTTGCGGTCTAGCACAGCCATCACTCCGCCCGAAACCGCTCCGGGTGCTGTTCGCGCCACTGCTCCCAACCTACTGACGACGATGTTTCCCCCGGTTCGTTCCAGCGGTCGAAATAGATCCAGAGCACTCGCGCGTAGCGGTAGACCAGCGGCACCAGCGGCAGGTAGCAGGGCAGCACGATCAGCAGAAACACCAGCGACGGGTCCCAGCTCGGCAGCAGTTCGCGGCCGAGGAAGTAGCCGCCGGTCAGCAGCACGGCCGAGATCGGGTAGCTGACGTACATCGCTCCCAGGAAATAGCCCGCGTCGCGCTGAAAAGACAGCTCGCAGAGCGGGCAGTGCTGGTGCATGTCGAACAGGCCGCGGAAGATCGGCCCGAGCCGGCAGCGCGGGCAGCGCTGGCGCAGCAGCGCCAACCACCCGTAGGGGCGCCTTTTCACCGCCGTGCGGGGCGATTTTTCGCTATCCTGATGGTGCTGGCTCTGCATGGGCCGCCCTCGCTGAAATCTCTGAACCGCTGCCTAGCATTCTATCATGCCGCCGCCACCCCGTTCCGTCCGTATTCATCACTGCACCTCGGAACCCTATCGGTTTTTCGGCCGCGCCGCCGAACTGGCGCTGCTCGACCGCGCCCTCGCGGGGGAACCGCCGAGCGTCGTCGCGCTGGTTGGGCCGGGCGGGCAGGGCAAGACCGCCATCATGCAGCACTGGCTGGAACGCCTGCTCGCCCGTCCCGACCGGCCGGACGGCCTGTTCCTCTGGAGCTTCTACCGGGGCAAGGACGCGGACCTGTGCCTGCGGGAAATGCTGGCCTACGCCGAGGGGCTGGACCAGCCGCCCGAAGTCGCCGCCAGCTTTGCGGTGGACCGACTGCTGGCCGTGCTGCGCCGCGAACGCTGGGCAGTGGTCCTCGACGGCACCGAGGTCGCCCAGTACGACAGCGGCCCCTGGCAAGGCCGCTTCGTGCATCCAGAACTGGGCCGCCTGCTCGAAGAACTGGCGGCCGAGCCGCTGCCCGGCGTCGTCGTGCTGACCACGCGCTTCGAGCTGCCGACGCTGGCCACGCGCCGTCACGCCCGGCTCATCGCCCTGAGCAGCCTGGACCCCGAAAGCGCGCGCGGACTGCTCGGCAGCCTCGGCGTGCAGGGCGATGACGCCGATCTGGACGAAGTCGCGGCGGCGGGCGGTCATCATGCGAAGGCGGTCGAACTGCTCGGCACGTTTCTGGTGCGTTATCACGGCGGCGACGCCCGGCGGCATGTCGCGTTGCCAGCCATTCCGGACATCGCCGGGGCCAGTGAAGAAGAACTGCGGGTGGCGCGCGTGCTGGCCGCTTACCAGCAAGCGTTACCGGCCGACATGCAGGATGTCATCGCCCTGGCTACTGCCTTCCGCGATCCCCCCACCGAAGCCCGCTTACTGGAATACCTCATCAGCGGTCCCGTGCGGTCGTTGCTGCATACCACCTGGGGCCGGCAGTATCCGCCCTTCGCCGGGCGACCGGTCGGTGAACGGCAAGCCCTGGTCGATGAGACGGTTCGTTTGCGTCTGCTGGAGCGCGTCGGCCGCGCGGGGCCAGGCGATGCGTCGGCGGTCCCGGTGCTCGACGCCCATCCGCTGGTGCGCCGGGCCTTCGAGCATGTGCTGGGGCAAGCCGGTCAACGGCAGACTGCCCAGGCGCGAGCGGGCTTCCTGCGCGGTCGGCCGGATCGCAAGAAGCCGGCCACGCTCGAAGAAGCGCGGGAAGAAGTCGAGATGTTCCACGCCTACTGCGAGGCGGGCCTGTGGAACGAAGCCGATGGTGCCCTGGTCGCCCTCGATAATCCGAAGCACCGCTTCCTCGCGCCAGCCCTGGAACGCGACTTGTTGCTGCGTTTCTTCCCCGGCGGCGACTGGCGTCAACCGCCCCTGTGGTCGGGCTTCGGCCGCTATCGCAGCCTGGCCATCTGCTGCGAGTTGCTCGGCCAGTTCGAGGAAGCCCTGAGCATCTACCGCGAGAGCGATGCCGCCCTGCGCGGCGATGCCCTGCTGGCGCTGGGCCGGATCGAACCGCTGTGCAAGCAACCGCATGCCCAGCATCCCTGGCAAGTGCTGTGGGCGGCCTATCGCAGCCATGCCCTGTGCCTGGCGGGGCGCATGGAGGAAGCCGCCGCGCTGGCGCGTTCCTTGGTGCCAGTCGATGTCTATGAATGGGTACATGTCTTTGAATGTCTGCTGCGCGCCGGGCAACTGGCTGCCCTCGACCTGAAGAGCGTGCTGTTCCGGCCGTCGTCCGGTGATGACCATCGCTGGGCGGACCTGGCCCGCCGTCGCATGCGGGCGGACTATCTGCGTTGCTTGGCGGCGGTCGATTCCTCGCTCGACCTCAACCGCGAGTACGCAGAGTTGATCGATGCCTACGACCGGGGCGGCTTGCCTTACGAGCGTGCTCTGACAAGGCTGAGCTATACACGCCAGTTGATCGATCAAGGGCGCTGGGCCGAGGCCGAAAGTGTGAACGGGGCGACGCTGGAGCTGGCCCAACAGTACGGCATGGACATCGTGGCCGCCGACAGCTGGGCGCTGGCGGGCCTGTTGGCGCAGCGGCGCGGCGACCAGAGGTTCCTGGAACGTTCCACCGAGTCCGAACGCGCGCTGCGCGCGCAAACCGGCTATGGCGGCCACGTCCGGCGCTAGCGAATTCCACGATCCATCGGAGTTTTTCGCTGAAGGCGAAATCGGCAAAAATCATCTTCTCGAAAGTTCAAATCCGCGCCCTGTCGGGCCAACACATGACGTAGAGTTAAGGTGGACAGAGAACGGTTCCGCACCTAGCAGGTAGCTCGACCGATGAGGCCGATGAGTGCGCCATTTCCCCCGGAACTGGCATCCAGTCTCCCTATTTGCCCACGCCCTGCCCCACCACCCGATATGGATGACCGGCTGCTCGCCCTGTTGCAAAAGGCCCTGGGCCATGAATTGCCCAATCAATTGATTGCCGTGCAAGGACTGGCCCGCCTGCTCGACGCCGAGGCCCGCGACCGGCTCGGCGATGACGGCCGGGACTACGTGCAACGGCTCTCGGCGGCGGCGCAGCGCGCCCACGAAATGACCCGGTCCCTGGCCGACCTGATCCGCGCCCTGCGCGCGCCACGTTCGGCCCTGCGGGTGCCGGTGGCGGAGGTGTTGCGGGAAGCAGCCCAGGAAACCCAGGTGCTCTTTCCCGCGTGCCGGATCGACCATCATTTCCCGCAACACGGCCCGTTTTTGACCGTGCCCGCCACGGTGCTCCGGCAATTGGCCCTCCAGCTGTTGCGCCATGCCTGTCAAGCGGCCAGCCCGCACGGCGGGGCCGTCGCGGTGGGTGCGCGCGAAGCGGCCGGCGAGGTCGCGTTCTGGGTGTGCGCCGGCGGGCCGCCGCTCTCGGTCCAGCAGCAGCAACAGCTGTTCGAGCCCTTTGCTTGCCGCGAGCAGGCAGGCGCGGGCTGTGGTCTGGGGCCGTTGCTCGCCCGCCAGATCGTGGACAGCTGGGGCGGCCAGCTGGGCGTGCAGTCGGAGGCCGCGCGCGGCACTACGTTTCGAGTCGGCTTCCCGCTCGGAGTGGGCCGGGAGCAGGAGCACGCATGACCGACGCCCTACGGTTGATGCTCGTCGAAGACGACGACGATGTCGCGCTCATGATCTCCAAGGCGCTGGAGCATGCGGGCCATACGGTCACGCGCTGCCGGACCGCCGCGCAGGCCCTGACGGAACTGGCCCGCCAACCCTGCGACCTGGTGCTGCTCGACCACTACCTGCCCGACATGCCCGGCCTGGAACTGCTGCAAGCCCTGCAACAGAAGCACCTCGATACCCCGGCCCTGATCGTCACGGCCTATGGCGATGAACAGCTGGCGACCCGTGTGCTGCATGCGGGCGCCCTGGACTACGTCGTCAAGGACCCCGCGCTCAACTTCCTGGCCGAACTGCCGAAGCGCGTCGCCGAATCGGTGACCCGCCATCGCTTGCAGCAGTTCAATCGGCTGCTGATCGAAGCGCTCGAATCGGCCGGCGACGGCATCCTGATCACCGACCGCAACGGCACCATCTTGCACGTCAATCGCGCCCTGGAGCGCATGACCGGCTACGCGCGTCAGGAACTGCTCGGCCAGAACCCCCGCTTGCTGACCAGCGGCGTCCACCCGCCCGAAGTTTATCAGGCGCTCTGGCAAGCGATCCTCGCCGGCTCGACCTGGCAGGGCGAACTGACCGACCGGCGCAAGGACGGCAGCCTGTACGAGATGTCGCAGACCGTGTCGCCGATTGTCGACGGCCAGGGCCAGGTCACGCATTTCATTGGGATTCAGCGCGACATCACCGAACGCAAGCAACTCGAACGGCAGCTGGCCCAGGCGCAAAAGCTCGAAAGCATCGGCACACTGGCGGCCGGCATCGCCCACGAGTTCAACAATTTACTCGCGGGCATCACCGGCTACGCCTCACTGGCGCAGGAAGAAGCGCCGAGCGTCGGCCCCGGCAAAGAGTTCTTGCAGCAGGTGCTGGCCCTGTCCGAGCGCGCCGCCACCCTGACGCGCCAGCTGCTGGCCTTCGCCCGCAAGCCGTTGCTGCTACGCCGCCCGTCCGCCGTGGACCAGCTGCTCTGCTCCACCGCCGAACTGGTGACGGGCACCTTGCGCCGCGAAGTGAAGCTCGAACTGCCGCCGCAGGCCCCCAACAGTCCGCCGTTGCTCGTCGAGGCCGACACCAGCCAGTTGCAGCAGGCGCTGGTCAACCTGGCGCAGAACTCCCACGACGCGCTGTCCGATCCCGCGCACCCCATCGTCTTCCGCCTGCGGCTGGAACAGGTCGAAGCCGCCAGGCCCGGCTTTCCCGACACCATCGCGACGGGCGATTACGTCGTCGTGGATGTGGCGGACGGCGGCCAGGGCATGCCGGCCGAGGTGCTGAGCCAGGCCCTCGATCCCTTCTTCACCACCAAGGACGTGGGCCGCGGCACGGGTCTCGGCCTGCCCGTGGCCTACGGCATCATTCACGCCCACCAGGGCTTCCTCACCATTCAGACCGAAGTGCAGCAGGGCACCTGCGTCTCGCTCTGGCTGCCG
>JAEUIF010001468.1 GCA_016795185.1 Planctomycetia bacterium
AAGGATGGTTTGCTGAAAACTGGCGTAACCCCCGGGTCGGCCTGCTCAAGGAACTCCGGGTGACACCCATCTCTGTAGTGCAGCGAAATGAGGGAATCCTGAAACTGGAGCCTGCCGAATGGGATCAGCCAGCTACTTCACGGGGATGTAGGCGTTGAGGCCGATGACCACGTTCTTGCCATTCACCTTCGCCGTAGTGGCCTTGTTGCCGTGGCTGCTTGCGACCACGAGCGTCTTGCCGGTCTTGCTGACTTCGGGTTGCTGGTTCATGTCGATCTCGACGATCAGCTTGTTGCCTTCGATGCGGACGTTCACGTTGGTCTCCTCAAGGGGATGGGGTTACGCGGACAGACGGGCGAGCTGACGTTCAAGGCGGGCAATGCGTCGTTCCGTTTTTTGAATCGCGTTGAAGGCCCGCCGCATCTTTCGCTGCCATCGAGCGAGCGATTCACGTTCACGGGCCAGTGCTGCCCTGAGCTTGTCGAGCTGCCGCTGCCGTTGCTGGGTGGCCGCCTGACCATTGCTTTGCGGTCGAACAATTCGCCGTCGTGGAGCGGTCATGTTGCCTCCTGGATGGTCATGCGGACGCTCCCATCCTGGAGCTGCTGCTCGGTGATGGTGTGGCCGCGACGACGGGCCTCAATCCGGACGAGTTCCACCGCGTACATTTGGAGGAACTTGTCCAGCTGGCCGCGATCACCCCACGCATTCTCGAAATTGTCGAAGGCGATATTCCCGCTGGCCGTGTCAATGGCCACGGGGTATTTCCACCCTGGGAGCTGCACCAGCAGCCCGGCGGCGTCGCCCGAGTAGAGCTTGGCGGTGCCTTGCGTTGGCGGGGCCAGGTTGAGCCGCTGACAAGCCGCGGTGACGGCGGCGGCATCCTTGACCCTGGTGGCGATCTGGACGATGTGCGACATAAAGAATGGTCCTCCTGTGGGTTGCGTCGGTGGTTGGAATCGAAGTGAGCTGCCGAGGCAAATCTTGCCGGCGGCAAGAAGTGCTTCAAAACGACAATTGTGGCCGCGAGGCCAGAATTGCTCCTGGAACAGGTGGTTCTGGAAGCAAAAGTGGCCGCGAGGCCAGAATTGCTCTGGAAAGCCCCCATTCCGGGAGCACGGTGGCCGGCGGCCAAACAGCAGGGTGAGCTGCTTTCAGCGGGGGCTGGAATGCGAATTGTGGCCGCCGGCCACAATTGCTGCCGGACAGGCCCATTCTCAGGTCCGGTCAGGAGCACTATGGCCAGCGGCCAAGAAGCAGGGTGAGCTGACGCGAATTGTGGCCGCCAGCCACATTTGCCCCGAAAGCGACCCTGAAGGCAGTCGTGGCCGGCGGCCAAGGAGCATGGTGAGCTGACCGTTTGGGGAGCAATTCTGGACGGTCAGCCAGAATCGTGCTCACGCGGCATCCTGCTCGTCGCCGGTGAAGAGCCGCCAGTCGGTGTGCAGTTCGCGTCTCAACTGGCTCACCCTCGCCGGCGACAGGCGGTGCTTCATTGCCAGCTCCTTCGTGCGGTTGCCCACCATCATGTCATCGATCAGCCGGCGATTTCTGCGGCTCTGGCTGCGTCGCCACGAAGGAAAGTCGATCTTGAACGCCGCGATCCTGGCCGGGTTATGGTCGGGCGTTTCGCAGAGTGCGTCCGCCAGCGGGTTCGTGTTCAGGGTGCTGAAGTCAGGGAGCTTGTTGACCGTGAAGCCATGCCGCTGCTGGGCACGTTCGCTCATGGCATCGCGGGCCTTGAGTTGGCCGCACACGCGACGCCCTGACCTTACGGCACGAGCGGAAAACGAAGCCAGGGTGCTGATGAAGCTGTTCGGGTCTTTCTGGCGTTCGACGAGTCTGGTCCACCACTTCCAGCACAGGGCCACGACCTCGCTGATGCAGTCGGCCTTGCGGTGGGGGCAGCGGACGTGCCTGAAGTAGCATTTGGCATGTCGGACGAGCCTTGGCATGGCGACGAGGAAATCAGAGCGGGCCTGGTCAAGGGAAGCAGGTTCGTTCATC
>JAEUIF010001477.1 GCA_016795185.1 Planctomycetia bacterium
CCCGCGGCCGCGCCCGCCCGGGCGGCCCGTCCGCCCGGCGCGGCCGCCCGGCCGCCCGGCGCGCGGCCAGCTGGTCCACGGTTCGGGTCGCCGGCCGCTCAGGTACATCAGCAAGGCCGCGCCGATGGCCCCGCCGGCAAAGCCCGCTCGCGCTCCCAAGCCCACTGCCGCCGGTCGCAACTCCGGCCCTTCGGGCAGGCCCTTGTTGATGAGAAAGTACTCCGGGGACAGCGAGACGGTGAAGAAGTCGTTGATCGCCCCGAAAGCCGCGCCCACGCCGCCGACCGCGAGGATAAGGCCGTACTCGCGCAGTCGCCGCCGTTCGGCCGGCGGCTTGCGCAGGTCGAGCAGCACGAAGACGCCGCCAAGCAGGAGCAGCAGCAAGAACCGCTGCACGAAGAGGTCATTGTCCATCGACCGGTCTTTCAGATTGCACTACAGGCGCGGGCCGGCATTGGGTTTGTCCATCAGCTTCAGGTACGGGGCGATCAGGAATCACGCCAAATGCAGAGCCGCGCACAGTCAAGTTTCCCCTTGACCGTGTCGCGGGCAATCCCTATCGTTCTACCCATCGGGCGCTTAGCTCAGCTGGCTAGAGCACCAGCTCGACACGCTGGGGGTCACAGGTTCGAATCCTGTAGCGCCCACTCCAAGAGGACTGCTGACGGAAAAGGTCAGCGGTCCTTTTCTTTTGTCAGGCGTTGACTTTCCGGCGATTTTGCCAGCGGCCGCCCCTGGTGTCATTGTGTCTTTCCCCGCCTCGGAATTGCCAGCCGTTGACTCCGCTTGCACCAGCTTGCACCTCGTTAGTGCAAGCAGTGGTGCAAGCGTTCGCGCCGTCTCGCCCTCGGTCCCGGTGGCGGCCACGGCTCCCCGCTCGGCCCCGTCGAGTGGCAGGGCCGGCAGCGCGTCGAGAGCGCCCCACACGTCGAGCAAGCGCGGGTCGGTGTAGACGCTCATCGTCAGGTCAATCTTGCTGTGCCGCATGGCGGCCTGTACGGTGCGTGGAGTCACCCCACCCTTACTCATCAGGGTGCCAAAGGTATGCCGCAGGGCGTGAACGTCGAGGACTCGGCCCCGGTCATCACGTTTTGCGATGCCGGCAAGGCGCAGGTCGCGGGCGAGAATCTTGCAGAGCTTCTCGGGCACGTTGAAGAGCGGCGTATCGGGCGGCAGCCGGGCCGGAATCGGCTCGCCGGTTTGCCGGGCGTCCGCCTGCAACCGGGCCAGCTTGTCGGCGAGCCAGTCACGCAGGTCGGCGGCCAGGTCAGCCCGCAGCGGAAGGGTATTCCCTTCGCGGTTCTTTTCGTCGGCGGAGTCCAGTTCGGCGAAGGCGTCCGGGCCGTCCAGATACAGCTTGACCACGGTGAGCGATTCCAGCTCGCCTTTGCGCAGGCCGGTCAGCACCAGCGTTTTGTAAATCAAGGCTCGCTCTCGGCCGAGCCGCTCCAGGCCGTCCCGCACTTCGGCATACAGTTCGCCCTTGCGCGGCCCCTTGCGGACCGTCAAGGCGTCGAGCAGCGGCCGGCGTCGGGCCACGTCAAGCAACTGGATAAGCTCCGCCTCGTTCAAGGCGCGGCGTCGCCGGCGAGGGTCGGCTCGTTCGTCGGCCTTCGGAACCAAGACGAAAGGGTTAGCTGCCAATCGCCCCGTCTCAGCGCACCAGTTGCCGAACGACACCAGTGCGCCCCGATAGGTGTTCCGGGTCCGCGCCCCCATCCCTTCCCGCGACTGGGCAGCCAGCCAGCGTTCCAGCGCGTCGCGGCGCAGGTCGGCGAGCGTCCCGAACGAACATTCGACGGCGAGCCGTTCCAGCTGTCGGCCGACGTTCGCCCGACGTTCGGCCGAATGCCCAGCGGCTACGCCATACTCGCCGAAGGCGGCCAAATGCTCAGCCAGCGGCGTCGCCTGGTGGTCCGCGATGCGGGTTTCGGCGGTCGTCATTACCCCGGCCTTGACCAGCTCGGCCCGGCGTTCCAGGTCGGCGAGGATGCGCCGGGCGGCTTGCTCATCGCGGCAGCCCGTCGCGGTTTCTTGCACCAGGCCGGCCCCGTCGCGGTACTTCGCGATATAGTACGGCGATTCCAGCAGCAGGCGGTCGGTGCCGTCCTGTCCCGTGGTAACGGCGGCGGTTCGCGTCTTGCCCTTCCGGTCCTTCCATTTGGCGAAGCGCTCGCCCTTGCGGATGAACAGCTCGGCCCCGGCCGGCAGCGGCTTGGTATAGGTCTTCTTGTAGACGGTTCCCATTACTTCCTGCCCTTTCGCGGCGGTTGCACGGCCAGGCCGAAGAACGCGGCGAGCCGGTCGGCAATGTCGAGCCGCAGGGACCGCTCGCCCCGCATGAAGCGCATGATGCACTGGCGTCTGACTCCCGTGCCCCGCTCGATGGCGATATGCGCCAGACCGCTATCGGTAATCGCCTTCCGCAGGGCGTCGGCAAATGGCTGCTCAGTCGGCATGACAACCCCCTTGTGCCAAATGGTACAAAGTCGGCAGCTGCCGTCAACGTCTTTTCGTGTGTCCGCCTACCCCCAGTAGGCGGACACACATGTAGTGGTCCCTACTGGGACATGGGACATAGCTATGTCCCCGGTAGCGGCACCGAAATGTCCCATAGCAATGGGACACAGCTATGTCCCATAGGTCAGTCGGCCGTCAGCCAGCGCAGGCGGTAACTCGACGGCCCCGAACCGAGCCGGCCCCGGCGAACGACGCGCACCAGGCCCAGCTGTTCCAGGCGGCGCAAGGCCCGGTAGACAGTTCGCCGGTCGATGCCCGCTCGCCGGGCCATGTCCGTCTGCGCCGTTCGCGCCAGCCCATCGCGGCAGTCGCGGAACAACACCAGCCAGACGGCAATCTCGGCGCGGCCCAACTCGCCCAGCGTAAAGTCGACGAAGGCGTTGAGCGTCCGGAACCGGCCGGCGGCGGTACGCTTTCCCTTCGCTTTGGTTTGCCTGCCAGCGGCCGGGCGGTGGTCTGGGCGCGGGTCCAGCGGCGGCGGTTCCTGCCCTACGGGGATGATGCGCGGTGCCTGTCCGTTGCCGGTCATGGGCGGTCCCCCTGGTCATCGTCCCCGGCAGCCCGCGTCCGCTGCCACAGCGCGGCCAGCGCCGATTGCAACTTACCCCGGTCGGCCGGCGCGGGTCCGTCCCCGGCAACCGGCGCGAAGCGTTGCAGGTGCCGCTCGAAGTGCAGCGGCAAGTCCTTCGCTTCGCCGTGCCGTGCCTTCAGATGGCGAAGGGTCACGGCGTCGGCAGCTTCGGCGTCGGCGGCAAGGATGAAGGCATCGTCCGCGCCAAACTCCAGCTCCGACGATTCGCGAAAAGATGCCAGGGAAAGCGCATCGGCGGCGTAGCTGCTTCGGCCTTTGCTGTCCTTGCCCCGGCCGACAGCTGAAACGACGATGACGGCAACCCCGGCGTCGGCGAATTGCCGAAGGTAGTCCATCGTCGCATCCACCGAGCCGCGCCGGTCCCCGTGGTCCCCTGGGGGCGGAATCCGCTGGATATAGTCCAGCAGCAACAGCCCCGCGTCGAAGGCGTCGGCAGTCGCGGCCACGTTCGCCAGGCCGAAGGGCGGCCGGCAGAACGCTAGCCGTTCGGCCAGTGGTTCCAGCGTATTCATCGCCTGGTCAACACGGTCGGCATGTTCCGCGCCCAGCTGCCGGTAGCGAATCGTCCGCAGGTCCACTCCCGACAGCCGAGCCAGCTGCCGGTCGAGCAAGACGGCCGGCGGCATCTCGATATTGCAGACGACGGCGCGCAGGGTCGGTGTCAGTCGCAAGGCGTCGATGACGCATTGCATGGTGAAGGCGGTCTTGCCGGCCCCCGGCGCGCCGCCAACCAGCGTCACCAGTCCCGGCCCGATTTCCAGCCGGGCCAGCTCGCCGGTGCCGACCGGGTAGAACGTCGGCGGCGTGCCGGTCAGTACGTCATCCCGCCAGCCGGCG
>JAEUIF010000005.1 GCA_016795185.1 Planctomycetia bacterium
CCGTTTAGCCGCGAGCCAAAGGCGAGCGCTCGATCAACCGCGCTCGCCTTTGGCTCGCGGCTAAACCCACGGAGATACCCGACCATGCCGACAGCCGTCGCCATCCTGCGCGACCTGCACCGCCTGCGCACCCATGCGAAGAACTTGCAGGACGACATCGCCCGTCTGCCCAAGCAGCTTCAAGTGCAGCAGAACAAGGTCAAGGCGAAGGAGACCGCGCTCAAGGACACACAGGACAAGATCACCAAGTTGAAGCTGCTGGTCAAGGAGAAGGAAGGCAAGCTCAAGGACACGCACCAGAACATCACCAAGTATCAGAAGCAACTGGAAACCGTGGCCACGGCCAAGGAGATGGATGCCCTCAAAGTCGAGATCAAGCACGGCCAGGAAATCGCCCAGAAGACCGAGGATGAAGTGCTGGCCACGATGGAGGAGATCGAGCAACTCAACGGCCAGCTGCCCGAGTTGAACCAGGCAGTCCAGCAGGCGAAGGGCGAGCTGGCGAATTTCGACCAGATTCAAAAAGAACGGCGCACCGGGCTGGAAGGCGAACTGAAGCAAACCCAGGCGCGGTTGCAGGAAGTCGAGGGCGGCCTGGTGGAAGATGTGAAGGTGCAGTACGTCCGCCTGGTGGCCGGTCGCGGCGAAGACGCTCTGTCCGGAGTGCAGGGCCGCACCTGTGTCGCCTGCTACACCGAAATCACCGCGCAGATGTTCAATGAACTGCTGCGCGGCGCGTTCGTGCTGTGCAAGAACTGCGGGCGCATCCTGTACCCGGCGGAATGAGCGCCGGCGGCGGCGGCGGCGGCGCGCGGAGGAGCAACACATGACTGGAAAACCGAAACCGATGAAGCCCACGCGGTCCCCCAAAGCCGTCGGCAAATCGAACAAGGTCCAGCCGACGGCGGCGGAGCGTTTGGCGGCATTGCTGGCGAACGCGCGGTCCCACGGTGCGCAGCCCCTGACGGCAGCGGACTTCGCGCGCTGGCAGGAACAGGGCTGCGCCATCTGGCCGGACGAAGCGGAACTCGCAGCCTTCGACGACTGGGTGCGCCGCTGCCGCCAGCTCGGGGCCTATGACTGATGGGTGCCGTCGTCGTCGATACAAACATCGTCTCCTACCTGTTCAAGCGCGACACGCGCGTACGCGGCTATCGCCGCCACTTGCTCGGCAACGATCTCGTGCTATCGTTCATGACGGTCGCCGAACTGGACAACTGGGCGGCCCGCCGTCGCTGGGGCCAGACCCGACGCGAAGCGCTCGACCGCCATTTGCAGGGCTACGCGGTCTACTACGCGGATCGAGAACTGTGCCGAACCTGGGCGACGGTCAACGACCGGGCACGTCGTGCTGGGCGGCCCATAGCGGAAGCCGACGCCTGGATCGCGGCGACCGCACTGCTGCTCGACGTGGCGCTGGTCACGCACAACGCCGCCGACTTCGCGATGGTCGAGGGTTTGCGAGTTCTCAGCGAACCGCCATCCAACAGTCCATCGTCCGCACCGTGATGCAAGTCTCAATGCCCATGAATATCCCATTCCTCGACCACATCGGCGTTCGCCTCCTGGTGTCCTTCTACGTTGCCCTGTGGCTGACGATCCTGGCTCATCGGCTCGCCCTGGCGCTCACCGCTCGGTGCCTGGGCTTCGACGTTACGTCCGTCGGAATTGGCCGGGCCAGGCCGTTGATCGTGGCCCGCTGG
>JAEUIF010000035.1 GCA_016795185.1 Planctomycetia bacterium
GCCGCCGCCCACGGACGAGCAGCAGGAAATGCAGATGAAGATGATGAAGTGGATGACCGTCTTCTTCGGCTTCATGTTCTACAAGGTGGCGGCGGGCCTGTCGCTGTACTTCATCATCAGCAGCGTCTGGGGCCTGGCCGAGCGCAAGCTGTTGCCGAAGTCGCGGCCTGCTGCCGCCGGCGGCTCGGACCCCGATGAAGACGCGCCGCGCGGGCGGCCCGATGCGCCGAAGAACACGGCGCGCCGCCCAAAACTCGAAAAGGAACCGGAGCCGACGGGGTTGCGGGCGAAGCTGACCAACTGGTGGCAGGATGTGCTGCGAGAAGCGTCGAAACAGCAGCAAGCGCGGCGCGACGGCGACGACCGAGGCCGCAAGAAGCGATAAATTACCGACCGTTTAGCCGCGAGCCGCAGGCGAGCGCTCCGACGCATCGAGCGCTCGCCTGCGGCCCGCGGCTAAAACGTTTTTGATTACGGTTTCTCGAAGACCTTGTCCTCGAAACGGCCGGGGAACTTGTAGCCGGTGAAATTCCACTCGGCGACCTTCTTGCCGTTGGAGAAAACCTGCATTTTGTGCGGCAACTTCAGGCCGTTCACGTCCTTGTAGTCGGAGTAGACCGCTTCCTTGAGCACGTCGAGGCCAGCTTCTTTCCCCTTGTGCTCGCTCTTGACCAGCCAGCCGGCTTTCTTGTCGAACCAGAGCTTCACTTCGGGCTTGCCCTTCTCGGTCACCTTGATGCCGACCGCCGGCTCGTTATTCACCTTGCCTTCGGGCAGCGTGGCCAAGGTGAAGTTGCCGTTGGCGACGGGCCAGAGGCTCGACAGCCAGCTGACGTAAGCTTCTTCCTGCATCTCGCTCAGTTCTTCCTTGGCCATCTCCTTGGACGCACCGAGGCTGCCGCGCCAGCCTTTATCGCCATTGATGACCAGGATGACTGGCAGCTTCTGTCCCTGGCGTTCCAGTTCGAGACTCCAGCGGACCTGCTTGGGCAGGTTCATCGAGACTTCACCCGTGAAGTTGACCGCGGCGCCGAAGCTGGTGATCTCGCCCTTGCCGGCGCGGCTCAAGGTGCCAGCCTTCTCGAGCGCCTGGCCGCCTTGCGCGATAACCGCTTTGCGAAGAATGGCTTGCGCTTCGGCCGCAGTGTCCTGGGCCAGAGCGGGCACGGCGAGGACGACGAGGACGGTGAACCCCAGGAGCCGGGGCATGGGAACCTCCTTATTCGGAATCTGGACGGGTGTTCTTGGCTCAGCCTGTTTGTACCGGAGCGGGAAAGGCTTGTCCATGTCGCTCGGGCTTCCGTGTAGGTCAGGCTTTCCAGCCTGACAGGAAGCGCCGGCGCTGCCTGTCAGGCTGGAAAGCCTGACCTACACGCCGCACCTGTGATCTTTCGTTCAGGGCTAAGGCGTTAGAATTTCGCCGCTGGGGCGTCATCCTGGGATAGACCCGAATCTCCTATCTCCCGGAATCCTGCGGAATTTTCATTCGTCGTCTCCGGACCCTGCTCTATAAGGGAAAGGAGACCGACGTCTCCCGGAGAGCCTGGCACATGGCGCATAACGAACTGGGCTGCGTGCTCGATCATGTCCGCAAGCTGATCGGGATCGAGCGCGAGAGCGAATTGACGGACGGCCAGCTGCTGGAGCGGTTCGTCGGCCGCCGGGACGAGGCGGCCTTCGAGACCCTGGTCCGGCGGCACGGGCCGATGGTGCAGCGCGTTTGCCGGCGGGTACTGAACGACGCGCACGCCGCCGAGGATGCCTTCCAGGCCACGTTCCTGGTGCTGGCCCGCAAAGCCAATGCC
>JAEUIF010000124.1 GCA_016795185.1 Planctomycetia bacterium
GCTGGCTGAAAACGTCAAGAAGATGAACGAAGAGGCCAAGAAGCTGGCCGAAGATGCCAAGAAGATGAAGCATGAGGCCACGAACAATAAGCTTGAAGCCGAAGCGGCGAAAGACGTGGGTGAAATGGAACGCCGCAGCAAGATGCTGCCCGAAATCGGCCGCCGTATGATGCACTCCGAGATTCAACACGTGATGGATCAACAGCCGGCGGCAAGCGTGACCAGTCCGCTGGGCACGCAGAAGTCCGACAACTTCCGGCTGCTTGGGCTAAGCGATGTGGTCAAGGTCGAGAAGGATCAGGACCCCCGCCAACTGATCGTCAACTGGTTGAAGCGGCCGGACAACCCGTATTTCGCGCGGGCCATCGTCAACCGCGTGTGGGCGCACTACTTCGGCCGGGGGATCATCGACCCGCCGGACAACCTGTCGAGCTTCAATCCGGCTTCGCACCCGGAACTGCTCAAGGAACTGTGCGAGCAGTTCGTCCGCAACCAGTATGACCTGAAATGGCTGCACCGGACGATTCTACAAAGCGGCACGTACCAGCGCGACAGCACGCCGACCGCCGCCAACCGCGTGGACCGCACCAACTATGCTTACTTCTACTATCGCCGCCTGCCCGCCGAGGTGATGCTCGACGCCTTGAACCAGGCGACCGGCGTCGGCGAGAACATGGACATGAAGTACCATCACTGGCCGGAAGACCTCAGGACGGTCGAGATTCCGTACCTGCCCAAGAACGAGTTCGTCAAGTTCGTGCTGGAGCAGTTCGGCCGCCCGAAGCGCAACTCGGCGGTGCAGTGCGATTGCGAGCGCGACGCCAATGTCTCCATCCTGCAAGTGATGAGCCTGGCCAACCATCCGCGCATCTGGCAGAAGCTAACCGACCCCAAGGGCCGGGTGGCGGCGATCCTGAAGGAGCAAGCGGACGATGCGGCGCGGGTCGAAGAGGTCTTCCTGACCGCGTTGAGCCGTCTGCCCAGCGATGCCGAGAAGCAGGCGTGCCTGAAGTACCTGAAGGACTCCGCATCACCCGAGAAGGGCTTGCAAGGCGTGATGTGGAGCTTGCTAAATACCCGGGAATTTTTGCTGCAACACTAGGCCCCTCGTTCCCCACGTGGTCCGCCGCGCGGGCCTTACCGAAAGGGTTCTCCATGAGCGTCTGCCACGAATTCCGGAAGCACAGTCGTCGGGATTTCCTCCGCATTGGCGGTGCGTCGCTGTGCGGCGTCAGCATGCTGGACTTGCTGCGGAACCAGGGCCAGGCTGCCAGTGGCAAGAAGGGCGGCCCCAAGGCCAAGCACCTGATCTGCGTCTGGCTCGGCGGCGGTCCCCCGCACACCGACATGTTCGACATGAAGCCGGACGCTCCCGCCGAGATTCGCGGCGAATTCAAGCCCATCGACACCAACGTGCCCGGCATCCAGATCGGCGAATTGATGCCCGAACTGGCCAAGCACGCCGACAAGTATTGCATCATTCGCTCGGTCACGACCATGAACAAGCCCGGCGACCACGGCCGAGCCCCGTTCTACTGGCTGACCGGCAACCCTCGGCTGCCCAGCGGCACCGACGAATATCCGATGTACGGCAGCGCTGTGGCCAAGTTCCGGCCCGGCCCCGCCGAGGTGCCCAGCTTCGTGACGCTGGGCATCATCGACGTGCATACCATCAATGCCGTCGGGCCGAGCTTCCTCGGGCCGGCGAACGCGCCGTTCATCTTTGATCCGACCAAGTCGGGCGACGCCATCAGCGGCATGCTGGCTCCCGCTCTCGAAGCGCCCGCCTTCGACCGTAACGCCGACCTGCTCAAGCTGGTGGACCAGAAACTGCGGCAACAGGACAGGCTCGATCCAATCATCGAAGGTCTGGACCAGTACCAGCAGACCGCCTTCAACATGCTGCGTTCACCGAAGCTGCGGCAAGCGCTCGATCTGTCGAAGGAGCCGACCAAGGTCATCGACAAGTACACCCGCAACAAGATGGCCAAGACCCGCTACCCGTCCGGCAACCAGTTGCACTTCCTGCTGGCGCGGAGGTTGGTCGAAGCCGGCGTGCCCATCGTCCACTTCAACCTGGGTTACTGGGACTGGCACGGCGAAAACTTCGTCGCCGGCCGGCAGCAGATTCCGATGCTCGATGCCTCGCTGTCCGCGCTGCTGTCCGACCTCGAAGAGCGTGGCCTGCTCGAATCGACGATGGTCCTTTGCCTGGGCGAAATGGGCCGTCATCCGAAGTGCGGCACCAACAAGAACGCGGGCCGTGACCACTGGGACTACGCGCAGTTCGTCCTCGCGGCGGGCGGCGGCTTCAAGGGCGGCACGATCGTCGGGGCCACCGACAAGCATGGCAGCCAGGTCACGGACAAATTCTACAAGATCGAGAGCTTCGGCCGGACGCTCTACCATCTGCTGGGCGTCGACCCGGATGCCATCGTGACCACGCCGGCCAACCGGCCGATCAAGCTGATTGCCGAGGAAGCACCAATTATCAAGGAAGCGCTGGCGTAGAGTGAAGCGAGCGGCGGGGTTTATCCCCGCCGTGTTCCAACAGTGATTCACGCACCGCGCCGTCCCGGTTTTGGCACATTCGCCATGCCCTGGGACGGCGTTTTTTCGCGCGCCGAATCGTTTTCCCTTCTGATTTCCGGGCGGTTATGATGGGCGCGCCATCGTGTCCGCAACATGCACACGACCTCCGGGGGGTGGTCGCAGGGGTTTCTTCATGTCCCATGAATCGCGCCGTGATTTCGTCAAACGATCCGCGCTGGCCGCCGCGCTGGGGGCGGGGTGGGTTGAACCTGCGAAGCCGCAAGCGGTAGGAAAAGCGGACCTCGGGCCGGAACTCGCCGTCGTCAACGCGGTCGTCTATACGGTGGATGACAAGCAGCCGAAGGCCGAGGCCTTCGCCATCCGCGACGGCAGATTTCTGGCCGTCGGCAGTACGGCCGAGATTCGGGCCCTGGCCACCGCGAAGACCAAGATCATTGATGCCCAGGGCATGACCGCGGTGCCCGGCTTCATCGACGCCCACACGCACCCGGCTTACGGCGGCAACCGCGAGTTGCTGCAACTCAACTGCGACAAGCGGTCCATCGCGGACCTCAAGGCTGCCGTCAAGGAGCGCGCCGCCAAGACGCCGCCCGGCGAGTGGATTTTTGGCTTCAAGTACGATGACACGAAGTTGCAAGACGGCCGCCCGTTGCTCCGTAGCGACCTGGACGAGGTCGCGCCGAATCATCCGGTGCGCGTCGAGCATCGCGGCGGGCATACCTGCGTGTGCAACAGCGCGGCCTTCAAGCTGGCCGGTATCACCAAGGCCACGCCCGACCCCGAAGGCGGCAAGTTCGGCCGCGACGATAAGGGCGAACTGACGGGCTATGCCGCCGAACTGGCCGTCGATCTCATCGCCAAGGCTGGCAAGCCGCCGCAATCGACGCCCAAGCAACGGCAAGCGGCAGTCAAGCTGATGGCCGAGTTGATGACCGCGTCCGGCCTGACCTCAGTGCATGATGTCGATGCGACGAAGGAAGACTTCATCGCCTACCAGGACGCGCAGGCGGCGGGCGAGTTGTTGTTCCGCGTCTATGCCCTATTTCACACACCGTACTTCGAGGTGCTGCGCGCCGCCGGCATCCGTCACGGGTACGGCAACGACTGGCTGCGGGTCGGCGGCGTCAAGCTCTACGTGGATGGCTCGGCGTCCGAACGCACCATGCGCATGAGCAAGCCTTATGTCGGGCGGCCCAACGACTATGGCATCCTGGTGACGACGCAGGACAAGCTGAACGACCAGGTGCTGGAAGCTCACAAGGACGGCTATCAGGTCGGCATCCACGCCAACGGCGACGTGGCCATCGACATGGTGCTGAACGCCTACGAACTGGCCCAGCGCGCCCTGCCGCGCAAGGACTTTCGCCACAAGATCGAACACTGCACGCTCATCAACGACATGCTGCTGAAGCGCATCGCCGCCATTGGCGCGATCCCGACGCCGTTCTACACCTACGTCTACTATCACGGCGACAAGTGGAGCCAGTACGGCGAGGAGCGGACGCAGTCGATGTTCGCGCACCGCTCATTCCTGGACCACAAGATCAAGGTGGCGGGGGCCTCGGACTACGTGCCTGGCCCCTTCGAGCCGCTGATGGCGATTCAAAGCATGGTGACGCGCAAGGACTATCGCGGCCGGGTCTGGGGCGCGAACCAGAAGATCACGGTGCCGGAGGCGCTGCGGATTTGCACGATCAACGGCGCTCACGCATCCTACGAGGAGCACGTCAAGGGCAGCATCACGCCCGGCAAGTTCGCCGATTTCGTGCTGCTGGCCGACGATCCGCACAAGGTCGATCCGGACAAGATCAAGGATATTCCGGTGGTGCGCACCGTGGTGGGCGGGCGCACGGTGTATGCCAAGAAATAAAGGATAGTGGCATGGCGCAGAAGCAGAAGCGCAAGGTCGAAGTGAACATTGACCTGGGTGCAGGGCTGGACTCCGCCACACGCGCCAAGCTCAAGGTGTACAAGGGCACGGTGGAGGTCCGCGTCGCCAAATGTACGGTGGAGTCCATTCTGCCCGAGGTGGATGCCAGCAAGGTCGAGGCCGCTGCCATTCCCATCGTCACGGCGGCCCAGCAGGTCTTCAAGGGCCGGGTGCGGGAATTGCTGGTCCCGGTGGACAAGGCCCGCCAGGACGGCAACGGCGCGGCCCTGAAGAAGTCCACCGCGACCTTGCTGAGCGAAATGAGCAAGGTGGTCAAAGGCTGTCATGTGGCCGTCGAAGGCGCGATGCAGGATGAGTGGAAGAAGATCAAGTCGAAGCAGGACGAGGCTGAAGCCAAGCTGAAGGCCAAACCGAAGCTGAGCACCTGGTCCCAGCTCAAGGTCGTGCTCAAGGCCATCAAGGCTGGCCTTGCCGCCAAGGGCGTGGCGGAGGTCGCGGAGCGGCTCATTCTGAGTGTCAAGGAAACCGTCGATTTGATTCGCAACGCCCGCGACCAGTACCAGGTTGATAGCGAGAAGATGTCGCGCACCGATGCCGTCAAGCGATTGACCACCGTCGCGCGCGGGCTGAGCGCCCAGGCCAAGGGCGATCTGGCCGAGTTGCGCAAGCACCTGGTGCCCCTGTGTGCCAATCTATCCGGCATCGTGGCCATTTACGCCACGATCGACGACACGGCTTGCAAGCTGTATGTGGGGCTGGAAAAGGTCAAGGAAAAGCTGGAGCAAGCCGTCAGCGTGATCAAGAAGCTCCTGCCGCCGCTGGAAACCTTTGCCAAGGGCGGCCTGTCGCTCTTCGAGCAAATGCTGCCCAAGATACTCGACGGCAGCGCGAAGCCGGAAACGGTGCTGCAAGCGTTGCCCCCGCTGCCCAAGCCCAGCCTGGAGACGATCTTCAGCAATCTCAACGCCGCTCAGGTCCTGCTCGTCCAGCTAGCGAAGGCAAGCTGACCGCCGGCCGGCAAACGGCGGCAGGAAGATTTGCTTGAGGTATTCAGCGATGCGCATCTGCACTCGTTCAGTCATCCGTCAAACGCTTGCCGTCTGCTTCCTGGTGATTGGCAGTCTCGGCCTGGCTCCCTCCAGTGCCCAGCAATCGGCCCCGGCAGTCCAGAAACTGGAAGCAGCCCGCAAGCTGATCCTTAACCTCCGCACCCGCATCGACTACGCCGGCGACGGTTCCCGCTGGCATGTGCTTTACAGGCAGACCGAGTGGAACCCCAAACAGACCGCCGTCGTCATCTGCGATATGTGGGACAAGCACTGGTGCGCCTGTTCGACCAAGCGCGTCGGCGAGATGGCCCCGCGCATGAACGAGGTCGTCAGCGCGTTGCGGGAGAAGGGCGCACTGATTATTCACTGTCCCAGCGATACGATGGAGTTCTACA
>JAEUIF010000130.1 GCA_016795185.1 Planctomycetia bacterium
AAGGCTGCCAGCGACGAGACCGACCCGGTCGTGCAGGCGATCTTCGAGTTCCTGGCCAGGCATGGCGGGCTGAAGCTGATGCCCAAGGAAATGAAGTGATGCAGGACCGTCGCGACCTGCCGCATAAATCCCTTCCAACCCTCGCTCACATGTCGGGCTAGAGCAGTTCGCACACGGGTGTAGCATCGGGCGCTGCGGTCCGCACCGCGGACCCTACGGTACTGGCGTAGGGGCCGCGGTGCGGACGGCTACAGCCGGTCGCAAGATGCGCTAACCTCCGTTTTTTTCGCCGGCACTAATTTTCTGCACGAAAGCGCCGCCGTAGCCCCACATATATCGGTTAGAGGGGCCGTGCGGCTCCCTGCCCTGGCTCTTGGTGGTGGCTGCCATGCGTCTCACGCTTCGCAATCTGCTTGCCTATCTCGACGACACGCTCGAACCCGCTCAGGCCAAGGCCATCGGCCAGCGGCTGGCGGAGAATCCCGCCGCGCAGGAACTGGTCGAGCGCATCAAGCGCCTGCTGGGGCAGCGCAAGTTGCTGGCCCCGCCCATCGACGGGCCAGACGCCGAGGTCGATGCCAGCGAAGTCGCACAGTATCTCGACGGCAGTCTGCCGAACAACCAGCTGCCGGAAGTCGAGCAAATCCTGCTCAACAACGACCTCTACCTGACGGAAGTCGCCGCTTGCCATCAGTTGCTCAACGCTTACCTGGCACAGCCGCCGGCCGTACCCGCGCTGGCCCGCAAGCGCATGTATGGACTGGTCAAGCAGGCGGACGCGCCCGAGCGCACCCGCGGCAACCGCGAACTGCCTCCGGAGCCGGACGACGAGGACGAGGACGAGGACGAGAATGAACTGCCCGACTACCTGCGCGACGACCTGCGCCGGCGGCGCGTGCTGTCGCTCGTCGGCGCGGGGGTACTGCTCGTGCTGCTGGCGGTCGCGGGCTGGTGGTTCTGGCCGCGCCACGGCGTCATTCCCGCCACGACCACGGAAGTCGCGCAGGCGACCGATACGTCCGCCTCGTTGGAAAAGCTGCCGCCGCCCGATCCGGCGGGCGGCAAGGGGACCGAGAAGCAGCCCGACAACACCGCGACCAAACCGCCGGACAATCCGCCCGACAAGGGGCCGGTCACGCCGCCGGAGAAGCAACCGGACAATCCGCCCGAAAAGCAGCCCATCGACCAGCCGAACATTCCGAAGCCGAACCCGGAACGGCGCGAGAGCGTCGGCCGGCAGGTGGTGCCGCCGGCGGGCACCGCGCCGGTGCTGCTGCGCCGCGCCGGCCCGCAGGAACCCTGGCAGCGCATCGCCCGGGAAGGTCCGGTCGCCACGTCCGACCTGCTGCTCAGCTTGCCCGGCTCGCGCAACGACATCCGCCTCGAATCCGGCGTGCTGCTCACGCTGCTCGGCAACGTGCCGGAATTCACGGGCGAGTTCGTCATGGAAAGCGCTGCGGTGCTGCACTTGCCCGTCGATGGCTTTGACGCCGAGTTGACCCTCGACCACGGCCGCATCCTGCTGGCGAACGCCAAGCCGCAGGGCGAGGCGCGCGTCCGCGTGCGCTTCCTCAACGAAATCTGGGATGTGACCCTCAAGGACAACCAGTCGATCATGGCCCTGGATCTGGCTGGTATCCATCCGCCGGACACGCCGTTCGACAAGACCGGCAAGCTCAGCGACGGGCCGCTGTTCTTCGTCCAGGCGGCGTCGCTGAAAGGCCAGACCGAGGTCAAGATTGGCTTCCGCAGCTTCAACCTGCCGACGCAGACCATCATGCAGTGGGACAGCCGGTCGGGCTCGTTCCAGGGTCCGGTGCCCTTGCAAAAGCTGCCGCGCTGGTTCACGGATAAGTCGCCGCCGACCACGCAACTCGCCAAGGACATGGCCCTGGCCATCAACGAACTGAACATCCGCCTGGCCAACAAGCAGGTGGAGATCGCCATCGCCGAAACGCGCAAGGAGCCGCGCCCCGCGAGCCGAGTGCTGGCCATCCGCGCGCTGGGCGCGATCGACGACATCACCGGACTGCTCACGATCCTCGGCGGGGATAAGGACCCGCTCGAACGCGATCAAGCCGTGGAAGTACTGCGTCTCTGGATGGGCCGCAAACGCGAGAACGAAATGGCGCTCTACCGCACCATTAACGAGAAGATGAAGGCGACCTACACGCCCTTGCAGGCCGAGATCATCATGGAACTGCTGCACCTGTTCCCGCCGGACGCCCGCAAGGCCCCGGAAACCTACGAGAAGCTGATCTCCAACTTGACCGACAAGAAGCTGGCGGTGCGGCACCTGTCCTACTGGCACCTGGTTCGCCTCGACTGGGAAGGCCCGAAGGCCATCCGCTACGACCCGGCCGGCGATCCGGCGCAGCTGGAAGCCGCCTACAAGGAATGGAAGAAACGCATTCCCGACGGCAAGCTGCCGCCGCCGTCGGCGGCGAAGTAGCCGGCCAGCTGGTAGGTCGGCTTTCCAGCCTGACGGAAGCGCCGGCGATGGGCCGCGCCCGAGCAACCGCCAAGGGCGCAGCGAGCCGAGGGCGCTTCCGTCAGGCTGGAAAGCCTGACCTACGTGTCTGCCTGGTACGTCGGGTTGGCCAGCCCGACACGCAGCGCCGGACTGGGGCGGAGTAGTCAAAACGGACGCAGCCAGATTTGGGCGCTGCGTATCAGGCTGGCCAGCCTGACTTACCAATCCAGCAACTCCTCAACCTGACACGCGCATGTCTCCCGCCTTGCCGCTGACGCCCGGCGACGTGCATCTCTGGTACGCGCTGCTGGACGCGCCGGCGCCGCCCGACTGGCCGGAACGCTGCCAGGCCGTGCTGTCGGTCGATGAGACTGCCCGGCAGCAGCGCTTTCATTTTGAGAAGGACCGGCGGAGTTTTCTGCTCAGTCACGGCCTGCTGCGCTTCGTACTATCGGCCTATCGCCCGGACGTGCCGCCGATTACCTGGCGGTTCGTGCGCGGGACGCATGGCAAGCCTTTGCTGGCCGACGCGACCATGGGGCTATCGTTCAATCTGACGCACACGATGGGCCTGGCCGCGGTGGCGGTGGTCCGCGACCTGGAAGTCGGTGTGGATGCTGAGTTCACCGAACGCAGCAACGCCAGCCTGGGCCTGGCGGAGCGCTTCTTCGCGCCGGCCGAGACGGCCACCTTGCGCGGCCTGGACGGTGAGGCATTGCGTAGCGGTTTCTTCAATTTCTGGACGCTCAAGGAAGCCTATATCAAGGCGCGTGGGGTGGGCCTGGCGCTGCCTTTGGACGGCTTCGCCTTCGATCTGCAACCGGGGCGCGCTCCGTGCATCAGCTTCACCGAACGGATCGTCGATGATCCCTCCTCGTGGGAGTTCGCACAGTTTCAGGCCACGGTCAGCCATCGACTTGCGGTCGCGGTGCGTCGCCCGCCGTCGCAGCGATTGACCTTCACCTTGCGGCGCTGGGTGCCAGGCCTGGACGACTCCCGCTGAGCACGCAGCCGGCATCGACAGTTGCTTATTCAGGCGAGCGGCGAGCGGCGAGCGTCAGCCCGCTGTTTTCTCACACGAACAGCGGGCTGACGCCCGTCGCTCGCCCAGGGGCCCGGTGGAGAACCAGCGGCAAAAAAAGTTGGTCAGCTGCCGCCGCAGCGGCAAAAAACCGCCGTGGCGCGGGGGAAGGCGATTTGGCCGTACCGGGCTCGTCCCCGAACGACGGCCATTTGCCAACAGCGCATCCAGCACTCTGGCCGCCCTTACCACTCGCCAGCGGCGCGGCGGCCGAGTACAATCCGGGGGTTCCGCCGAGCCACGTCCGCAAGGAGAAACCATCATGGCCACGCGCAAGGGTTCGACGCTGCTGTTGGTGCTGAGCGCTCTGCTGAGCGGAGCCTCCCTGGCCGTCGCCGACTGGCCGCAGTTCCTCGGGCCGAACCGCAACGGTTCCTCCCCCGAAACCGGCCTGCTGACCCAGTGGTCGGCGGAAGGACCGAAGACGCTCTGGAAGGTCGAAGGCGGCATCGGCTATTCGGGCATCGCCGTGGCCGGCGGCCGGGCCTACACGCAAATCCAGCGCGGCAACGAGGAACTCGTGCTGGCCCTGGACGCCGCCAAGGGCACCGAGATTTGGAAGCAGAAGCTGGGCCCTGGCTACAAGAACACCTACGGCGACGGCCCGCGCAGCACGCCGACCGTGGACGGCAACCGGCTCTACGTGCAATCGGTCAACGGCCCGCTGGTTTGCCTGGAAGCCGCCAATGGCAAGATCGTCTGGCAGCACGATCTGTTCAAGGAATTCGAGGCCAAGAACATCGACTGGGGCACATCCGCGTCGCCGTTGATCGACGGCGACCTGGTGATCGTGGTGCCCGGCGGCAGAGCGGGCGGCGTGGCGGCCTTCCACAAGAAGGACGGCAAGCTGGCCTGGAAGGCGGCCGACGACAAGGCCGGCTATGCCTCGCCGATCGTGATGACCGTGGACGGCAAGAAGCAGGCGATCTTCTTCACGGCCGTTGGCCTGCTGGCGGTGCAACCCGGCGACGGCAAGGAACTCTGGCGGCAGGAGTGGAAGACGGCGCACGACGTCAACATCGCCACGCCCCTGATCGTGGGCAACCAGCTGTTCGTGTCGTCGGGCGAGGGCGTCGGCTGTGCGATGCTGACGCCGGCGAGCAGCGGAGCGCCGAAAGCAGTCTGGCAGGACAAAGGCCCCAAGAGCGTGATGAAGAACTACTGGGCGACGGCCGTGCTGCACAACGGCTATCTCTACGGCATCTCCGGCGAATACGAGGGCGTCGCCAACCTGAACTGCGTCGATGCCAAGACCGGCAAGCTGGCCTGGTCGAAGGAACGCTTCGGCCGCGCGAACCTGACGCTGGCCGACGGGCACCTCTACCTCATCACCATCGACGGCCAGCTGGTGGTGGTCCCCGCCAGTCCCAAGGAGTACCAGGAAAAGGGCCGCGCCAAGGTGCTGCCGGCGATGGACCGCTACGTCAACTCGCCGACCATCAGCGACAAGAAGCTGTACCTGCGCGACCAGAAGAGCATCGTCTGCCTGGAACTGGCGGGGAAGTGACGCTGTGGAGGGAACCCGCCTGGGTCCGCCACTCTTCTGGATGGCAGAGTGGCGGACCCAGGCGAACTGGCCCATTTCCGCTGCTTCTCAAAAGTGCCTGGCCAAGTGGCAGACTGCTCGTGCGGTGGCTGTCCGCCTACCGCGTAGCGGTTGTACTCCACAGCCCAGGGTCGCGCAGCGCACCCTGGGGATCGGTCGGTTCGTGGTTGCGCCTACCGCGAAGCGGTTGCACAAACCGTGGTGGCCTGCCTTGTCAAACCCCTTCGGGGTACGGAAATCCTATGGGCCTCGCTACCCCAGGGTGCGCTGCGCGACCCTGGGCTGTGGAGTACAACCGCTACGCGGTAGTGCAAAACTCGCAACTTCCAATTTGGCTGTAGGGCCAGACGGGATAATGTCCGACGACTTTGACTGGTTGTCAAACAACCGCCGCTCACAGCACCGCCAACGCACTCGGACCGCTCGGCGGAGGAAATAGCCGGTCGAGTTCCGCGCGTTGCTCCGGGGTGAGCGGCCGGTCCAGGGCCGCGGCGTTCTCCTTCAGCCGTTCGCGCCGGCCGGTTTTGGGAATGACGATCATGTCGTCCTGGCCCAGCAACCAGGCGAGTGCAGCTTGAGCGGGCGTCAGGTTGTGCAGTTTGGCGAAGCCAATCAACTTCGGGTCGCGCAGCAAGCGAGCCTGTTCGATGGGTGAATAGGCCATCACCGGGATGCGCCGTTCACGCAGCCAGGGCAGCAAGTCCCATTCGATGCCCCGGCGCGTCAGATTGTAAAGTAGTTGGTTGGTGGCCACGGCCTGACCGCCCGGCACTGACCAGAGTTCTTGCATGTCGCCCAGGTCGAGATTGCTGACGCCGTAGTGCCGAATCTTGCCCGCTTGCTGCAACTTTTGGAACGCCTCCATCGTCTCGGCCAGCGGCACATCGCCGCGCCAGTGCAGCAGGTACAGGTCGAGGCGGTCCGTTTGCAGTCGCTTCAGGCTGCGCTCGCACGCGGCGACCGCGCCCTGGCGGCTGGCGTTGTGCGGATATACCTTGCTGACCAGCAAGACTTCGTCGCGCCGGTTGCCCACGGCTTCGGCAATGAGTTGCTCCGAACGGCCGTCGCCGTACATCTCGGCCGTGTCGATCAGCGTCAGGCCCAGGTCGAGCCCCAGGCGTAGCGTGGCAATCTCCTCGGCGCGTGTGGCGGCGTTTTCGCCAATGTTCCAGGTGCCTTGCCCCAGCGCCGGCACGCGCTCGCCCGACGGCAACACGACGGTTTTCATGAGCTGGTTCCTCCGATTGCCGCCTTGTACGTCGGGCTTTCCAGCCCGACTGTCGCGCCGGTAGCAGCACGGTTCGCGAAATGTTCGATAGACACAATGCCCGATAACGGCGAATGTCAGTTCGGAGCAGCGAACCGCCGGCGCTGCTGTGGGGCTGGAAAGCCCGACGTACTTTGGTGCTCTAACGTTTCACGACAATCTTCCCAAAGTGCGCCCCGCTTTCCATGTGGCGCAGCGCCGCCTGCACTTCATCAAAGCCGAAGACGCGGTCCACCACGGGCTGCAAGCGGTGCAGGGCGATGGCCTTGTTCATGTCCTCGAACATCGACCGACTGCCGACGAAGATGCCCTGCACGCAGACGTTCTTCATCAGGATCGGCAGCGGGTTCATCTGACCGACGCCGGACAGCACGCCGATCAGGCTGATGCGTCCACCCATGCGCACCGCCGTCAGCGATTCGCCGAGCGTGCCCGCGCCGCCGACCTCGACGACGTGATCCACGCCGATGCCGTCGGTCAGTTCGCGGACCCGCTTGCCCCATTCCGGCGTTGTCTTGTAGTTGACGCCCTCGGCCGCGCCCAGCGCCCGAACGCGCGCCAGCTTGGCGTCGCTGCTCGACGTGGCGATGACGTGCGCGCCGAGCAAGCGGGCGAACTGCACCGCGAACAGCGACACGCCGCCGGTGCCCTGGGTCAGCACGGTATCGCCGGCTTTGATGCCGCCGGCCGTGACCACCGCATGCCAGGCCGTCACCGCGGCGCAGGGCAGCGTGGCGGCTTCCTCATCCGTCAAGTGAGCCGGCACGTGAACCACACCGTCCTGCTCGAGCACGACCTGCTCGGCCAGCAGGCCGGGAATCGCGCCGCCGAGCGCCGATTTGGCCTTGGAGTCGGAGGGTTCGCCTTCGAGCCATTTTTGCATAAAGATGCCGGCCACGCGGTCGCCAATCTTGACGCGGGTCACGCCCTCGCCGACGGCCATCACTTCGCCGACGCCGTCCGACAGCGGCAAGAACGGCAGCCGTAGCTTCGGGTTGTACTGCCCCTTGACCATCATCAGGTCGCGGAAGTTCAACGACCAGGCGCGCATCGTTAGTAACACCTGCCCTGCCGCCGGCTTTGGTTCCGGTCGCTCGGCGGGCTTGAGGTTTTCGATGCCGAAGCCGCCTTGCAGTTCGTGGGCTTTCATTGGTCGTCTCCTGCGGTCGGGGATCCATGTCAGTATGCTGGGACTGGCCGCCCAACGGTGGAACCGCAGGTCAGGCTTTCCAGCCTGACAGCAGCGCCCTCGGTGTACCACGTATCAAGGGCGCTGCTGTCAGGCTGGAAAGCCTGACCTACTGAACATCCTTGTGTTGGCCCAGCAGGCTTTCCATGCGCTTCATGGTGTTCTCGTATTCTGTCGCACTTTCGGTGCCGCCGAATTGCTTCTGCTGCCA
>JAEUIF010000143.1 GCA_016795185.1 Planctomycetia bacterium
TCACGTCCGTCGCTCGCCGAAGCCCTGCTGGTCGCAGCGGCCGATCCCTGTCAGACCCGGACCATTCGGCTGGCACGGCAGGCGGACATCCTGGTCGTTCACGGGCCGCCGGGCACGGGCAAGAGCCAAACCATCGCCAACATGATCGGCGACTACCTGGCGCGCGGCGAGCGCGTGCTGCTGGTCTGCGACAAGCGCGTCGCCCTGGACGTGGTCTACTACCGCCTGGACCGCCTGGGGCTCGGACAACTCTGCGCGGTCGTACACGACGCGCAGTCGGATCAGCGCGAGCTGTACCGCAGCGTCCGCGATCAACTCGATGGCCTGGTGGAAGCGAAGGTCTCTGCCAGCGCGCCGGGCCGCCTGGGCACCGCGACGCGGGAACTCGCCACGGTGCATGGCGAACTGGCCAACAGCTTCCGCGCCGTGCAACAGCGGCCGGCACCCGAAGTGCCATCGTTTCACGAACTGATGGGCGACTGGCTGGGCCTGGAGCCATCCGAGGAGCTGGTTATCCCCGAAACGCCGCTGGCCGAAGTCTCGCTGCCGGACGCCCTCGGTCCCGAAAAAGACATCCGCGAAGTGCTCCAGCGCGGTCTGCAAGCCAACTTCCGTAAGAACCTCTGGACTCCCGCCGCTGGCATCGCGCTGAACGATTACCTCGGCCAGAGCGTGAGCCACTGGAAAAACGTGCTGAGTGGACTGCAAAAGTCGGCGGGCGAACTCGATGCCACTGCCGATGCGGCGATTCCCGCGTTCCCCGCCGAAGGCGATGTAGTCGCCATTGCCGCGGCGCGGTCTGCCTTCGGCGAGTTGCTCGGCAAGCTCTGGCAGACGGTCGAACCGTCGGCACTACAGCACTGGGCGCAGCAGGAAGCGCGCACCGTCGATGCCGTCCTCACCGAGTTCGAGAGCCAGGCGGTGTTCCTGGAGACTTTTCGCCAGGGGCCGCTCGACGCCGAACTGGCGGCGGTGCAGCGCGAGTCGCCCGTGAAAGCAGCGCAGCTGACTGCCTGGCTGGGCGCGCTCGATAGTTACCTGGAGATCGCCAGCCTCTGGTATGGCTTCCTCTACTTCACCCGCAAGAAGGCGGCGGCCGAACCGCTGCGTCACTTCGGGCTGCCGTTGAGCGCCGCCAACGCGCACCGCGTTCGCACCTTTCTGACTGGCTTGCGCGCCCGCAACGTGCTGGCCGACTGGCACGATGCCGCCCTGTCGCCGACGCCGCTGGAAACCCGGCATCACGACCTACGGTTGCAGAAGGCCCTCGACGACGCCCGCGCCGTGTTGAACGTACTGCGCCGCCTGCGCACGGAACCTGCCCTGCAACCGTTGACCGCAGCTGTGCTCGATACCCTGCAACAGCCGACAAACCGGCAAGCGCTGCTGCACGGCTTGCAGCGCGGACCGGCGCGAGCACAGGCCATCGCGCAATGCGAAGCGAAGCTGGCGGAGACGCGGTTGTTCCACAAGGACTGGCTCGCTGCCACCAGGCAGCGCATCCGTGCAGGGCAGCCGCTGACGCCTGCGGTGCGTTCGTTGGCGGAACACCAGCCCACACTGGAAGGCATCGTCCGCATTCGAGAAACGCTGCGTCAGTTGCCGGCTGGTGTGTCCAGCGCAGTGGAAGCCTTGCTGGCCGTCGGGCCGGATGTCGAGGACGGCTGGAACGCCTATCACCGGGCAACGCTGCATGCGGAGCTGACGCGCCGTCTCCAGCAGAACCCGGCCCTGCAAACGATGGACGGTGAAAAGCTGCAAAGCCTGCTGGAACGCTACCGCGAACTGGACGAGAAGAAAAAAGCCCTGACGCGCGCCAGTATCCTGACCCACTGGGTCGGCAAGCAGAAGGAACGTCTGCTGGCCGGCACGGGTTCGCGACTCAACGGCTTGGGGGCCGACCTGCGCCGCCGGCTCTTCCTGCGCGGCGAGCGTGCGATGCGGCTGCGGCAGGTCATCAAGATCGGGGCGGAGATCGAGGGCGGCGACCCGCTCTTCGACATGCGTCCGGTGTGGATGGCCGGGCCGGGCACCGTGGCGGAGCTATTCGCCCGGCAGCCGCTGTTCGACGTGGTCATCTTCGATGAAGCGTCGCAGTGCCGGCTGGAGGAAGCCCTGCCGGTGCTGACGCGCGGCAAGCGCGTGGTCGTTGCCGGCGATCCACAGCAACTGCCGCCAACGCGCTTCTTCGAGTCGGCCCTGGTGCAGAGCGAGGACGAAGCCGAACCGGACAGCGATCAGGCCCTGTTCGAGTCACAGCAAGCGGAAGCCGACGACCTGCTTAGCGCCGCGCTGAATCTCTCCGTGGAGCAAAGTTACCTCGATGTGCATTACCGTTCCCGGCACGCGGACCTGATCGAGTTTTCCAATCGCAACTTCTACGAAAGCCGTTTGCAGGCGATTCCCGGCCATCCGGCGAACCGCCCGCCGCACGCGCCGCTGAAGCTACATCGGGTCAACGGCGTGTACGAACAGCGGACCAATCCCACCGAGGCGGCGCGCGTCGTCGAGATCGTGCGGGAACTGCTCGGCCGGGAGGAACCACCGTCGATCGGCATCGCCTGCTTCAACATCGCCCAGCGCGACCTGATCCTCGACGCCCTGGACGAAGCCGCCGCCAATGATGAAAAGTTCGCCGAATCGCTGGCCACAGCGCGCGAGCGTGCTGGCAGCGGTTCCTTTGAAGGCTTGTTCGTCCGCAACCTGGAAAACGTGCAGGGCGATGAGCGCGACTGCATGATTGTGAGCACGACCTACGGGCCAGACCCGCAGGGCCGCTTCTATCGCCGCTTCGGCCCGCTCGGCCGCGCCGGCGGCGGCCGACGTTTGAACGTCCTCGTCACCCGCGCCCGGCAAGAGGTGCATCTGGTCACATCGTTCCCGCCGGAAAGTTATCGCTCGCTGCCGCCGGTCCCACCGGGCAGCGTGCCTACCGGAGGTTGGCTGCTATTCGCCTATCTGAACTACGCCGAACAGTTGCAAGGACTTTACCAGGCGAGCGGCGGGCGTAAGCCCGCTGTTGATTCTGAAACCGCGGGCTCACGCCCACTGCTCGCCTCGGTCGAGGAACGCCCCGTGCCATCGCCTTCGCACTTCGCTCGCGCCCTGGCCAATGAGTTAGCGAAAAAGCAAAAGCTGTCGTCCACGGTTCACTGGGGCAACGAAGGCTTCTGCGTCGATGTCGCCCTGCACGATCCGGACGATCCAGGGGACGTCGCGCTGGGCATTCTTTGTGACGGCCCGCGCTACGGCAAGGCGGACGACCCCGTCGAATGGGACGTCTTCCGGACGGCAATTCTGGAAGCCCAGGGCTGGAAACTGCATCGCCTCTGGACGCCACAGTTCGCGCGCGATGCGGAGAACGCGGAGCAAGCAATCTTGACCCGGCTGGCCGGAACGCAGGACGACCGCGGACGTGATGCGCTGCGAAGCAAGTAAACGCGAGCGGAATCGTTTGAGCCAGCGAACGGCGTGGTTTATCCTGGTGTGCGCTGCACACGCTGCACGGCGGGGAGAAACCGTGCTACTTGCAGCAATCGCCACCGCTCGTCGAGGATTTTTGCACATGACTGCCGCCACGCGCTGCCGCCTCGGAATCTGCCTGTCGCTCGCCTGCGCGGCGTTGCCGATCTGGTTCGCTCCGGCGCAACAAAAGTCGGCGGAGGCCGAGAAGACGCAGCTCTACAAGGGCAAGGTCTTGCCGTTGGCCGACCTGCTTGACAAGCAGGGCGTCAAGATGGACAAGGAGGCGGCCGTGCAGCTCATGGTCCTGGTCGGCGACGATGGCCAAGTCCACCCGCTCGTCAAGGACGATGGCGCGCGGATGTTCTGGAAAGATGCGCAGCTTCTGAACCGGCCGATGCGCTTGACCGCACGCCCCGTGGGCGGCACCAACTTTTTGCAGGTATTCCAGGTCCACAGCTATCGGAAGGGACAGCTGCACGAGGTCTATTACTGGTGCGACATCTGCATCATCAAACGTTTCGAGAAACGCGACTGCGAATGTTGTGGCGCGCCCATGGAGTTTCGCGAACCGCCGGTCCAGCCCTGATTGCCGCTCGCCTTAATTCCCTGCCATCTCTACGATACAAATTTCCACGCCGCTTCCGGCGTAATGTACTATAGAGGCCCAGAAGCTCAGACGGACGCCGTGCCCAGCGGCGGCTTCCAGCGCGACACGCCATTGCAGGAATCGAGGTCGGACGTGACAGCTGCCTTTTTACTGGTTCCGGTGAGCGGCGCCAGTGCCGTTGCAGCCGGCGTCGCGCTATCCCTGATCGGCGCGATCAAGCAGCCATTCGCACAGCGGCTGGATTGCTCGGAGGACCGTGTTGAACGCCTGCATCGCCTGATGCAATTAGCATTGATCGTCGCTCTGCCGCTGGCGGGCCTGGCTGTGGATCGGTTCGGCGCGGAACTGGTACTGATCGCCAGCTCGTTGCTCGCCGGCTTCAGCATCTCGCTACTCGGACTGCGCGAAGGACTGACGCTGGCGCGACTGGCATTGCTGCTGCTGGGAGCAGCGGCGGCGGGGCTGGTGGTCGGGGCCCTGGTGCTGATGCCGGCGGCGTTTCCCTCCCGACACCCGGCTGCCGCCGTCGGTCTCGGTATGGTGCTCTTCGGACTGGGCACGGTATTGACGCCCCTACTAGCCGACTGGCTCCAGCGTCGGTTGCGCTTGCGGCGGGCGCTGTTGCTCACGGGCCTGGTCTGCCTGGCCCCCGCCCTCGCTGCGGCCCTGACGCCCGCTGACGAATGGCCCGATCCGGCCCGCACAGGCTGGGACCAGCTGTTCGCGCAGCAAATCGTCTGGCTAACCGCTCTGTTGCTCATCTTCTACGCGCCGCTGGAAACGTCGTTGACGGCCTGGACGGACAGGTACCTCGCCGAACTCGGCATGAGCGCTGGGCAAACGCGCTGGTTGATGATCGGCTTCTGGACCGCGTTCCTGGCGTCGCGTTTTCTGATGGCCTGGCTGATTGGCGTCACTTCGTTGCCATTGGCGGGACTGAAGTGGTTCATCCTCGGCCTGGGGCTCGCCGTGGCCATTGACCTGGGCAATATGGTGGGCAGCGGCCATCGGACCGGCGCGGCCTGGGGACTGCTGTTGCTCGGTGCCTTCTGTGGTCCATTGCTGCCGACCATGCTGGGCGTCATGCTGGCGGAGTTGCCCGGTGAAGCCGGGACCGCCATCGGCACGGTTTGGGCGCTCGGTACGCTGAGCAGCCTGGTGCTGTCGCCGGCCGTCGCGCTGCTGGTGCGTCGCTCCAGCGTGCAGCGGGCACTGCGTATTCCGCTGTTGTCGGCGTTGTTGCTGGCCGGCGTGGCGCTCGTGTTGAGCCTGGCCCGCTAAATCAGGGTGCAGCGGACGGTCGGGGAAGATGATTGAGTTGCTGGCGATTCTGCGGGTGGGCGGCATAGATGCGCACCGCGCCGCGATCGTAGCCAGGGGAACGCGGCACGGCTGCAATCTGGAAGTCCGCGCCGCTGGCCTGTAATGGCAGGATATAAAGCCCCGGCTCGGTCCAGCCTTGCACCGCTCGACTGAGATTGGCAATGCGCACCTTCCGACCGGCCAGTTCGCCGACCTTGTCGGCAGGCCAGCACACTTCCTCGATTTGCACGGTCGTATTGGGCTGACCAAGGTCGCCGCCCTCGATGCGGGCGACCACGGTGACTGGAGCGACCAGGAATTGCGCGTGCGACAGCACCTCGCGCGGGGTCGTGCTGGGCAGCGCCAGGTAGCCGAGCCAGGCGATCCAGCCCGCGAACAGGCCGGAGGCCAGCGCCAGGCGCAGCTTGGCGGACTTCATCAGCTACTCCGCCTCGTCCAGTCGGATGCGATAGTTGCGGACCAGGGCTTCATCCAGGTCGTAGACGTTCTGAAAATCCTTGCGGTCGTCGTCGTCGGTCTTGCTCATCAAGTTCGATTCGACCAGGTTGAAGACGATCTCGCCGAAATCGTCGGTCTTCTGGATGCCCCACATGCGAAAGACGGTGCGGGCCATCAGGCCGAATTCGCGCAGCGCCAGTTCGCGTATGCCATCCAGCAATTCCCAGCCGCGCACATGATTTTCCGGATGAACTTCGTCGGTCTTGTCGGGGCGGCGCTGCCGGCCCAGCCGGCGCTGAGTGAATTCGAGCGCTTCCTGCACGAACTGATAGGCTTCGTAGGAGTAGCGCGGGTCGCGCTTCACGATCTCGGCCAGCTGTGGATAGTACATCGACATGGTCGGAAGTCGGTCTCAGGTAGGTCAGGCTTTCCAGCCTGACATCGATGTCAGTGTCAGGCTGGAAAGCCTGACCTACTGCGAGCCTTAACCCAGCCGGGTCAGGATATCCTCGGCGGCCACGACAATGCGCCGGCCGTCCTCGAATTCGACCAGCACCTTGCGGGCGAGGATTTCCTGCGCCAGCACTTTGCCCTGCCCCTTGCTCGTGACGATGCGGGAGCCTGGCTGCGGCAGTTCCTTGTGGAACTCCTCGTAGACATCGTGCTCGAACCGCAGGCAGCATTTGAGCCGGCCGCAACGGCCCGAGATTTTCGACGGGTCGAGCGTCGATTTTTGCAGCTTGGCCATGCGCATCGACACCGGCGGCATCACCGGCATGTGGCTATTGCAGCAGACCGGCTTGCCGCAATCGCCGTAATCGGCCAGCAGCTTCGCTTCGTCGCGCACGCCGATTTGCCGCAGTTCGATGCGCGTCTGGTACTCGCGCGCCAGGTCCTTCACCAACTCGCGGAAATCCACGCGCTTCTCCGCCAGGAAATAGAACACGATGCGTTCGCTGCCGAACAGGTGTTCGACATCGACCAGTTCCATTTGCAGCTTCCGGTTGGCGATGAACCGCCGGCAGGTCTCGAACTCCAAGCGTTCGTTTTCCTGCAACTTCTCGACGCGGCGCTGATCGTCTTCGGTCAGAAGTCGCAGTACCTGGCCGCGCGTCGGTTCGGACAGCGTCTCTAACGCACGGGGACTGGATTCACACAGCACCTGCCCGACCTCCTGGCCGCGCTCGGTGCGGATGACCAGGTCGTCGCCGCGCGCGCAGCTTAGCGCTTCCGGGGCCTCGAACTCGCCCAGGAACCGCAGCACGCCGTGTCGCACGATGTACTTGCCCGCCACGTCTTGGCCTCCGAACTTGCCCGTGCCAGGTTGCCCATTGTAAGGCGTGCCGCCGGGAAGAAAAGAGGATTGTCCGTCTATAGAATAGCGGCCAGACGGCATTCGCCTACCCGCCGATCATTCACCGAGGATCACCATGAACCTGACCTTACTGCTCAGTCTGACGTTGACCGCTCCCGCCCAGCAACCGAAGGTCGAACTGCTTTGGCCGAAGGGCGCGCCTGGGGCAGTCGGCACGGAAGAAGCGGACAAGCCCACGCTGACCGTCTTTCAACCGCCGGCCGAAAAGGCGAACGGCACGGCAGTCGTCATCTGCCCTGGCGGCGGCTATGGCCATCTGGCGAAGGACCACGAGGGCAAGCAAGTAGCGGAGTGGTTCAACGCGCGCGGCGTGACCGCTTTCATGCTGCTCTATCGCCTCGCGCCGCGCTACCGCCATCCCGCCCCGCTCCAAGACGCCCAGCGCGCCATTCGCACCGTGCGCGCGCAGGCAAAAGAGTGGAACGTCGATCCGAACCGCATTGGCCTGCTGGGTTTCTCGGCCGGCGGGCACCTGGCGTCCACGGCGGGCACGCACTTTGACGCGGGCAAAAGCGATGCGGAAGACCCCATCGAGCGCGTCAGTTGCCGGCCCGATTTCCTGGTCCTCTGCTATCCGGTCATCACGCTGGAAGCGCCGCACGCCCACATGGGTTCGCGCAAGAATCTGCTCGGTAAGGACAGCGACGACCCGAAACTGGTCGAACACCTCAGCAACGAGAAGCACGTCACCAGCCAGACGCCGCCGACCTTTCTGTTCCACACCGATGCGGACAAGGGCGTGGTCCCGGAAAACAGCATCCTCTTCTACCTGGCCCTGAAAAAAGCCAAGGTGCCAGCGGAACTGCACATCTACGAGAAGGGACCGCACGGCGTCGGCCTGGCCCCAAAGGACGCGATCCTGGGCACTTGGCCCGACCGGCTGAACGGCTGGCTGGAGGGGCGGGGATTGCTGAAGAAGTGAGATGTCCACCGCTCAGGTAGGATCGTCTTCCTTCATGATGGAATCGATGTCGCGAGAACCGTGCAGGACGCGCACCACCACGATTCCGTCATCGGCGGGCAAGTAAAAGATCACATAGGGCGAGATCACAAAGCTGCGCAGGCCAGGGGCGAGGTCGTCTCGTCGCCGACCCATACCGGGAAACTGTGCGTGAAACTTCAACTTGTCCATGATCTTGTCCAACAGAGCGTCCGCGGCGGATTCTGCACGCTGCGCGTGCCATTCCCACAATTCGTCGAGATCGGTACGAGCTTGTTCGGTGATGCGCAAATTACTCATGGGCGGGCGGCTCGCCGGGCACGGCCGCGAGACTTGATGTCCTGCACAGTTTCGTCCGTGAGTTGGGTCGTTTTGCCTTGTCGGACTTGATCGATGCCCTTGTCCAGGTCGACGGTGAGTTGCCGTTGCCGTTCATCGCGATCATGCAGTAATCGCAGGGCCTCGCGGACGACCTCGCTTGCAGTCTGATACATGCCACTGGCGACTTTCTGGGTTACGAAGTCTTCCAGTTCGGGGGTCAGTGAGACATTCATTGCGAATCTCCTCGGTTACGCTCCTTCAGCCACTGTACCGAGAATAGCAAAGAATGTCAAATTCTGTTATCGATAGGTTCTGCCACCGCGAATCAAAGGACTGGCATTCGATTGGGCGGGCAGTCATTTCTGCATTGAAGTAAAGGACCGCGATGCAAGACGAGTCATACACCTTCCTCAAGGACATCCTGCAAACACCCAGCCCGTCCGGCTTCGAGCGGCCCGTACAGGACTTGGTCCGCGCCTGGGCGCGCCAGTACGCCGACGAGGTGCGCACCGACCGGCACGGCAACGTCATCGCCGTGCTGCATCCAGAGGGCCAGCCGCGCGTCATGCTGGCGGGGCACTGCGATCAAATCGGCTTGATGGTGCAGTACATCGACGAGCACGGCTTTCTGTTCATCCAGCCGATCGGCGGTTGGGACATGCAGATTCTGCTGGGCCAGAGCCTCACGGTCTGGGGCCGTCAGGGGCCAGTACCCGGCGTCGTTTCCCGCAAGGCGCCGCACCTGCTGACCAACGAGGAACGCAACAAGGTGCCGCAGTTCTGGGATGTGTGGGTCGATATCGGCGCGAAGAACCGCGAGGACGCGGAAACGCTCATCATGCCCGGCGACCCGGTGACGGTCGAATTGGGCGTGCGAGAACTGCGCAACGGGCTGGTTTCTTCGCCGGCGCTCGACGACAAGGTCGGCGTCTGGACGGTGATGGAGGCGCTGCGCCTGCTGCACGGCCGGCCGTTGCAAGCGGCGGTGTACTGCGTTTCGACCGTGCAGGAAGAAGTGGGTCTGCGCGGCGCGGCGACCAGCACTTATGGCATCCATCCCACGGTGGGCATTGCCGTGGACGTCTGCCACGCCGCCGACACACCGGGCAGCGACAAGAAGCAACTCGGCGATACCCGGCTGGGCAACGGCCCGGTCATCTTTCGCGGCGCGAACATCAACCCGCACGTCTTCGGCGGGCTGGAAGCGGCGGCGAAGGCGCACGCCATTCCCGTGCAGCTCCGGGGCGCGCCGCGCGCCACGGGCACCGACGCGAATGCGATGCAGATCAGCCGCGAGGGCGTCGCCACCGGGCTGATCGGCATTCCCAACCGCTACATGCACAGTCCGGTGGAAGTCGTCTCCCTGGAAGACATGGAGCGCGCCGCCCACCTGCTCGCCGAGTTCTGCGCCGCCGTCACGCCGCAGATCGACTGGACACCTTGATCGGATCGCCGCGCATCAGGTCGGCAGCTTGTAGGGCGCGCGATAGGCGTAGCTCAGGAACTTGTTGGCGCTCGGCTGGTTCGTGAACTGTTCCGCCTTCGCGTCCCATTTCAGGTACTGCTTGGTCTTGTGCGCGATGTTGCCGATGATCGTCGCCGACGTGGAGCGGTGGCCGGTTTCGATGTCGCAATGGCAGCGCTTGCGGCTCTTGACGCAGTCGAGGAAATCGCGGCAGTGCAGCGGGGTCGCGTCCTTGCCGGTCGCCTTCTTCGCCTCGATCTCGGCCTTGCTGCCCTGGCGATAGAGTTTGTCCTTGTCGCGATTCAATGGCGAACGCGCCGGAAATTCGTTCGGCGTCAGCATGTCGGGCACGATCTCGTAGCCGTCGCCTTGGATGTAGAGCGTGCCCTTGGTGCCGCGAAACTCGATCTGGCCACCCTTGCCGTTTGGCGCGCCGGCGTTGGTGTTGATCTGCGTGAAGCTGACCAGCGTGTTGCCGGGGTACATCCAGAGGCATTCGAGCGTGTCGGGCACCTCGCGGTTGTCGGTGACGGCGAACTTGCCGCCCATCGCCGTCACGGCCAGCGGCGCGTCCTGGCCCAGCGCCCATTGAATCTGATCGATGTAGTGGACGCCGAAGTTGGTCAGCTGGCCGCCCGAATAGTCGTAGAACCAGCGGAAGCGGTAGAACGTGCGATTCTTGTTGTAGGGCACCATCGGCGCCGGCCCGAGCCAGGTTTCCCAGTCGAGGTCTTTGGGCGGGGCCTCGTTCGGCGGGTTGCCGATGCCCTTGGGGAACTCGTTCTGCACGTGGAAGGCCCGGACGGCCGTCACCTGGCCGATGGCCCCGGCGCGGATCAGTTCAGCGGCTTCCTTGCAGGCGGGAGCGCTGCGGCGCATGATGCCGCACTGCGTCACCCGGTCGTGCTTGCGGGCCGCGTTCACCATCTTACGGCCCTCGTCCACGGTCAGCGACAGCGGTTTCTCGACGTAGACGTCCTTGCCGGCCTGGCAAGCGTGGATGGTCTGCAAGGCATGCCAGTGGTCGGGGGTGTTGATGACGACGGCGTCGATGTCCTTGCGTTCCAGGATTGGCCGGTAGTCCTGGTAGTGCTTCGGGTCGTTGCCGATTTTCTTGGAAGCGAAGTCGAGGTACGGTGCGTAGAGGTCGCAGACGGCCACGACCTCGCAGTCCTTGTGTTCGAGGAAGCCGTCCAGCACCTGGTCGCCGCGGTTGCCCAGGCCAATGAAGCCGAGGCGGATGCGTTCGTTGGCCCCGTAAACGCGCGACGCCGCCAGCGCCGTGCCCAGTCCCGCGACCGCCGCCTGCTTCTGGAAGTCTCTGCGATTGATCCTGGCCATTCCTGGTTCCCCCGATTATCGATGTGGCTACCCGATCCCAACCCCGCCACGGCTGGAAAGTGACATGATTGTTGCCATCGTAACGGCACGATCCGGGGCGGAACAGCAAAAACAACGACAGGTCGCGACCATGCACATCGAACGCTTCGCAGGGAACGCGCCGGGCCGCAGCCGGGCCGTGGCTTTCGGCGAACTGGTCTTCACGGTGGCCACGGCAGCGGACGCAGGGCCGTCGCTGGCGGAGCAGACCCGCCAGTCGCTGGCGCGGCTCGAACGCAACCTGCTGGACGCCGGCTCCGACAAGACTTGCCTGCTGTCGGCGACGGTTTACCTCACCGACATCGGCGGCAAGGCCGAAATGGATGCCGTCTGGAACGAGTGGGTCGGCCCCGAACACTGGCCGCAACGGGCCTGCGTGCAGGTCGGGCTGGCGCCGAACACGCTGGTGGAAATCAGCGTGATCGCCGCCCGGCGCGAACCGGTTCAGAAAGAGTGAGACCGCGCCGATCCAGTAGGTCAGGCTTTCCAGCCTGACGGTAGCG
>JAEUIF010000175.1 GCA_016795185.1 Planctomycetia bacterium
CCGCCCTTCTGCACCTGGTACTCGAACTCGATCTCGAAATCCTTGTACTCATTCTTGGCCCACAGGTAGGCGTCGAAGCGCGACCAGCCCTTTTCGCCTTCGCGGGGCGTCAGCGTGACGACGCCGTCGGCCAGCTTCCAGTTGCCCTTGGTGGTCCAGTGCTTGGCCAGGTCGCTACCTTCCAGCAGGTTCACCCAGCCGGTGTTGTCCTCTTTCTTGTCCTGGGCCAGCACGAACACGGGAGACGCCAGCAGCACGAGCAGCAGCACTCGGCACAGTCGGATCATGGTGTTTCCTCCAGCGGTCAAGAGGTGACTGACACTTGGTGATTGTATGGCGCGGATCAACGAAGCAACGCATCTAGACACATGAACGGTTGACGGCCGCGCTGGCACAAGCTGGCTTCCGCGCCGGCCGGGATGCCGAAGTGATCGTGGGCCTGGACGATTTGCTCCACACCACCGATGTTCACCAACCCCTCGCCGCGCACCACGGAGACGGCCCGGAAGCCATCGACGGGCATCTGGTAACCAGCCTCGTTGGCGCGGACCACGGCCAGTTCCAGTCCGCCGACGCCGTGGCGGTCAGTGACCCCCGCCGGAATCATGATCTGGCGCGCGGAAGCCTCACGGGCCGCCGCTTCCTCGATGACGCGCTCCAGGTAGACGGTGCCGTTCATTTCGGAACTTTCCCGGCTGACCGCGCGCAGCTCCACCAACGACCGGGGTTGGGCCTCCACATCGAGAAAGACGCCCCAGCCGCCGGCCTTCAGCGACCCGTAGATAAACGGTACGTGATGCACGGCCGCGCTGGCGTTGATGTAGCCATGCACCGTGCGCGGCGGTATCGGCAACGCGTAACCCTCGCTCACTTCGGCTTGACAGTCTCCCAGGATGATATGGCCGCGCATCGGCCCGTAGCCCAGGTGGATTTCGACCCCTTCGTGATGCTGATGAAACGGCACGTCGCTGCGCTCGCCCGGCAGCCAGGCCCGGGTCCAGGAATGATGATCGCCGTACACCAGCGGGACTATGGTGATGCCGAGGTTGGGCACCACGAAGCTGGCCTGCTCGGGAGCGCCCGTGTCGCGCGTCAGGCTGATGCCGTTTGAGCCGGAAACCTGTTCCATGCTCGCCTGGAAGCGGTCGGCGATGCGGCCAACGACCGCCGCGCGGTCTGTCGGCCCGGAATCCTGAACGCGCCGCAGTGCTTCCAGTACGCGGTCGATGCCTTCGTCATAGCGATGCAGCGTGCTCAGCAAGGCCCGCACGTCGGGCAATATCGGGTCCATGCTGAGGTCGGCCAGGTGGCGCAAGATGCGCCCGGCTTCCTCCAGGTGGAGTGCGGCCAGCGCATCGCCCGCTTGCACTTCGGCGAGCGCGAGGCGCGTGGCGTGGAACGCGCCGATGACCTGACCGCGATAACCGTAGCTATAGAGGCGAGCCCGCAGGATGTCCGCCGGGCTGACGCCGAGCGGCGAGCGCCCGTGGCGATGGCGCTCGCGTGCCTGCTCGATCAAACTGCGATAAGCCGGATGGCAATGACGGTTCAAGGTCGCAGCTCCTGAATCATGTCGTCGGCCAGTTTCGGCAGATCGTAGCTCGGCTGCCAGTGCCAGTCGCGGCGGGCGCTGTCGTCGACGATGCGCGCTGGCCAGCTTTCGATGAGCGCCGCTACTTGCGGGTCCGGTTCAAAACGCAGGTCGGCATTTGGCCAGCGCTGGCGCACGGCCTCGGCGACCTCCCCCGCCGAAAGGGCGAGGGCGTGGATGTTGTACACCCGCCGCGTCAGGCGGTCGGCCGGCGCCCGCACCAACTCGACCATGGCCCGCAGCGCGTCCTTGACATAGACGGTGGACACGCGGGTGCCCGGATTCACTTTGAAGATGTAGCTGCCTTGCTGCACCCCGTCCACGAAGGCGAGCGACGAGTAGGCGCTGGCGGCCCCGCGCGGCGCGAATCGCGAAATCACTGCGGGCAGCCGCAAACAGCGAAAATCCAGGCCGTGCTTCGCGTGATAATAAATGCCGAGCCGTTCGCAGGCCACCTTGGTCACACCGTACAGCCCAGTGGGCCATTGCGGAAAATCCTCTGGCAAGGGATCGGGCAACGGGCTGCCGTAGGCGGCCAGCGAACTGGGAAAGAACAGCGTACGCACGCCGTGAGCCACGGCCGCTTCAAAGACGTGAAAGCCGCCATCGGCGTTCACCTGCCAGGCGCGCTGCCGGTCGGCTTCGCAGCTGCCGGACAGCAGCGAGCCCAGGTGCAGGACGATTTGCGGGCGCTGCTCCGCAACGATCCGTTGGATGTCCGCCGGTTGACTCAGATCGCCCTGCACGTAGATGCAGCCGGCGGCGGTATCGGCCACGGGCCGGTCGGCGCGGTCGAACAGCACCAGCCGGACGCCTGGCCCCGCCAGCAAGTGCGTCAGCTGGCAGGCCAAGTTGCCAGCGCCGCCGGTGATGAGATACGTCGCGGACATGGTTCCTCGGCTGCCCAGTTACTTGGCTGTAGGCACAAGGTGCAGTGTTGCATGCAGACGCCACGTTATTTTCGGGCCAGGGTGCCTGGCCGACAAGTGGCGCACCGAGAACATAGTGCGCTTTGGCCTACGAGCAAATTCCCGCACCGATTCGTGTAAGAATCGGGTAAAACTAGAGGGAGCAAAATGCCCACGTCCGGAGCCGCACGCGATGCCCGATCGCCATTCGGAAGATGCCAAGCTGCTGGCCGAGAATGAAGCCCTGCGCCGCCGCGTCGCGCTGCTCGAACGTCAACTTGACCAGCAGCGCAGCGACCGCGACCAGCTGGCGGTTCAGGTGCGTGTCCTGGAAGACTTGCTGGAAAGTTATCCCGCCCTGATCTGGGAAGCCGATGCACACGGCCGGCGCACCTTCGTCAATCAGTGCTGGCTGGCCTTTACCGGCCGCCCGAGCGGCCAGGAACTCGACCAGGGCTGGCAGGAGGGCTTGCACGTCGAAGACCTGGCGGCCGTGAACGACACCTATCGGCGAGCACAAGCCAGCCAGAATCCCTTTCAGCAGCAGTACCGACTAAGGCGCGCCGATGGCCTGTATCGCCATATTCTGGAACAGGGCATTCCCCGCCGCGATCCCGATGGCAAGTTCGCCGGGTTTCTCGCCCTGGCGTTCGATATCACCGAGCATACCCAGTGGCTCGATGTGCTCCGCGAAAGCGAACTACGTTTTCGCGCCATCTTCGACAAGGCGCCGGTCGGCATCGAGCAGGTAGCGCCGGACGGCCGGTTGCTGACGATCAACCCACACCTGGCCAACCTGCTCGGCTACTCGGCGGATGAACTCTTGCGGCTGAAGGTGCGCGACATAACGGACCCTCAGGACGCCGACGCCGACCTGGACCTGGCTCGCAGGTTGCTGGCCGGCGAGATCGATGCCTATACGCTGGAAAAACGCTATCTGACCCGCGACGGCGCGCCCATCTGGGTGCAAGCCACCTGTTCCGCGGTGCGTACTCCCTCCGGCGAAGCGCTCTATCGCCTTTCGGTCATCCAGGACATCACCCAGCGCCGCCGCGCCGCCGAGGACCTGCGCCGCAGCGAGGCTCGCTTCCGCGCCGTTTTCGATCAGGCCGCAGTGGGCATATCGTTGGTGGGGCCGGACGGGCGCTTCCTGGCTGTCAACCAGAAGACTTGCGATCTGCTCGCCTCCGAACGCGATGAACTGCTTGGTCTGACTTTCATGGAGATCACGCATCCCGACGAATTACACGAAGACACGGAGCAGTCGCGTCGGTTGCTGGCCGGCGAGATCACTGCTTACGCCCTCGAGAAGCGCTACCTCCGCCGCGACGGCGCGCCGGTCTGGGTATCGCTCACCAGTTCGGCCGTGCGCGGCGGAGACGACCAGCCTCTCTACCGGGTCAACGTGGTGCAGGACATCACCGAGCGCAAACGTGCCGAAGAGCAACTGCGGCAAAGCGAGGAGCGCTTTCGCCAACTGGCCGAGAACATTCAGGAGGTCTTCTGGATCACCAGTGCGGATGGGTACGAGTTGGTCTACCTGAGCCCCGCCTACGAAGCTATCTGGGGGCGGGACAGCCGTCGCGTGTACCAGCGCCCGCTGAATTGGCTGGACGACATCCACCCCGATGACCGCGAGCGCGTGCAGCGCTCTTTCGGTATCAACGCCGCGCTCGGCCAGTATGACGAGGAATACCGCATCGTGCGGCCCGACGGCGGTATCCGCTGGATTCGCGACCGGGGCTTTCCCATTCTGGATCAAACCGGACAGGTTTACCGCATTGCCGGCATTGCCGAGGACGTAACCCAGCGCGTGCAGGCCGAGGAGGACCGCCGCCGACTCGAAGCGCGAATGCAGCAATCCCAGAAGCTCGAAAGCCTGGGGATTCTGGCGGGCGGCATCGCCCACGATTTCAATAACTTGTTGACGGGTGTGCTGGGCAACGTGAGCCTGGCGCTGGGCGAGTTGCCGGCGGACGCCGCGGCACGGCAGCCCATCCAGCAAATCGAAACAGCCGCGCTGCGGGCCGCCGACCTGACCAAGCAGATGCTGGCCTATTCGGGCAAGGGCCGCTTCGTCATCCAGCCCATCGACCTGTCGCGACTTGTGGAAGAGATGGCGAATCTACTACTGACGGTCATTTCAAAAAAGGCAGTGATGCGCTTCGAGTTCGCGCCGAGCTTGCCAAGCATCAGGGGCGACGCCACGCAAGTGCGGCAAGTGGTGATGAACCTGATTACCAACGCTTCCGACGCCATCGGCGACCGCAGCGGCGTGATCGCCCTTCGCACCGGCCTGATGCATGCGGACGAAGCCTACCTGGCCGACACCGACGTGAAGGATCGCTTGCAACCTGGCGACTACGTCTACGTCGAGGTCGAGGACACGGGCTGCGGCATGGACGACGCCACGCTGGCCCGCATCTTCGACCCGTTCTTCACTACGAAATTCGTCGGCCGGGGTCTGGGCCTGGCCGCGGTACTCGGCATCGTGCGCGGGCACCACGGCACCATCAAGGTGCGCACCACGGCAGGCCGCGGCTCCAGTTTTCGGGTTCTTTTTCCTAGCTCGGAACTGACCGATGACCCCGAAATCACTCCACCAACACCGCGCGAATCCTGGCAAGCCACAGGAACCATCCTGGTAATCGACGACGAAGAGACGGTACGGCAAGTGGCCACGCGCATCCTCCAGCGCGCCGGCTTCAAGGTTCTGCAAGCCGCCGACGGCCAGCAAGGGGTCGAGGTCTTCCGCCGCAATCACCAAGAGATTGCGGCGGTGATTCTCGACTTGACCATGCCCCACATGAGCGGTGACGAAGTGGTCAGCGAATTGCGCGCCCTGAAGCCCGAGACGCCCATCGTGCTAATGAGCGGCTACCACGAACAAGAAGTGGTCAACCTGTTCGCCGGCCAAAACCTGGCAGGTTTCGTACAGAAGCCGTTTCGGGCGAGCGATCTACTTGTTACCTTGAGCCGTGTACTCATCGGTAAACGTTAAGTCACAATAGCTGCACGATTTTGAGCTCGAGAGCCCTTCACCACAATTCGCACCAATTGTCCAGAAGCAACTGCGTTCCTGGGTGGCCAACAGCGGCGCGTTCCACTGGTGCCTGTGGAGCTACACGGCGGTGGAGTGGTGGGCCTGGGACCAGGACGCGGCAACGCTGGCGGACCGGAACGGCGCGCCGTGGGACTAGACGGAGCGGCGGGTATCGCAGGCGGAGAAGCGAAAAGCCTGGCAGCCGGAGTGCTTGCGGGCGGGGTTTGGGCGGACCTGGGGCGACCAGCCCTGTCCGCCGAAAACCCAGGAACTGATCGAATTACTGCGGACGCTAGCGGTCTGAGCCGGCCGGCCGGACGTGGCGCAGCTGAAACGATGCCGGTGCCAGCTGCGCAAAACGGTGCTGCGGAGTCGTCTGGCCCGGAGGCTGCGCGGTTCGTGCGCGCCGACCTGGGACGCGGGCATCGAGCAAGAAATGTTATGAGATGACGGAAAGTAGAGTGGCTGATGTGGCAGGGGCTTATGGTGCGAGCATTGGCAGAGTCAGACCTATCGTTGTCCGCTTGGGCATGACATATGCCCTCCTGGACGGTACGCCCACGATAGGCGTTGACCACATGCATGCGGCAATGGCAGTGTGGCGTTACTGCGAAGCATCAGCCAGATTTCTGTTTGACGCCACTGCTTCGGCATCGGAGGTATCCTTGCCAGAGCAAGTCTTCACCGCCATTGTCCAGTACCCTGGCATTACCCGAAGCCAGCTGCATTCCGCTACCCATCGTCGTTTCAAGGCAGACGAAATTGCTGAAGCCTTGGCATCATTGGAAGCCCAAGGCAAGGTGCGTTCCGAGTCCGAAGCCACTGGCGGAAGGAATGCCGAAGTCTGGTTTGCCAGCAAGAAAGCATGCCCAAGGTCGGAGGTGATGGTGGAGGAGATTCCCGTTGCCGACGCTGGCGACTTGGCAGGGGATACTTACTTGCAGACACCTTCGCCAGAGCCAGAGCCAGAGCCAGAGGAGCATGCTTCCGCCTCTCCTGGGGGGGAGGGGATGGATTGTACCGTTCCCGCCAATGCTACGCCCTGGTGGGGCATTCCGTTCCAGGGGCAGCAATGCATCAATGGCGTTCCGCTTTGCGAAATCAATCGTCAGGCTGAGCCAGAGCCAGACGCCTTCATCGCCGAATTGCAAGCCTGCGCAGGGGCATGACGCCACCGCTTCAGCAATTGCCTTACCCGCCAGGGCAGGGCATTCGGTGGGCTTTACGGAGGCTTCCAGGCGTTGCCAGGGGCATTTGCCAAGGCAGGGGCTGATGCTCTTGCCAGGGGCAGGGCAGGGCAGATGGATATACCTTGCCAGGGTGGGGACAGGGCGGTAGCATGATCCTAGCGCACTCGTGGAGTGCGCCAGCGAACGAAAAAACCTGGCAAAAGTCAAGGATTCCTAGCGTCCCCGTAGCTCAATTGGATAGAGCGTCGGCCTCCGAAGCCGAAGGTTACAGGTTCGACTCCTGTCGGGGATACCTCAACCAAGTCCTTTGCCGAACACAGTTTAAGTGTACCTGCCGGCGGTCGGCAGTGCGGCCAGAAGACCCCGAATAGTGCAGAATCCTTCTGCAATACTCGAAAGGGGCTAGCCGCAATGGGCCGTCCGCGTCTTACCGTCCCTACCTATCGCAAACACAAGCAGAGCGGCCAGGCCGTCGTCACGTTGACGGACGGGCTGGGTGGTCGTCGCGAGGTCTTGTTGGGGCCGCACGGCACCGCCGCCAGCCGCCAGGAGTACGCCCGCGTGCTCGCCGAGTGGGAAGCCAACGGCCGCGCCCTGGTGGGCACGCCCCATGTCTCCGGCGACCTGTCGGTGAACGAACTCATCCTGGCGTACTGGCGCTTCGCCGAGGGGTACTACCGCAAGAACGGCGCGCCGACCAGCCAACTGAACCGGGTGCAAATCTCGTTGAAGCCGGTCAAGCAGCTGTACGGCCTGACGCCAGCCAGGGACTTCGGGCCGCTGTCGCTGAAGGCCGTCCGCCAGAAGATGGTCGAGGCCGGCCGCGTCCGCCGCTACGTCAACGCCTGCGTCGGCTGCGTCAAGCGGATGTTCAAGTGGGGCGTCGAAAACGAGCTGGTTCCGCCGTCCGTCTACCACGGCCTGCAGGCCGTGGCCGGCTTGAAGCGCGGCCGCTGCGAGGCGGCGGAAGGCCGGAAGGTGCGGCCCGTGGCGGACGACCAGGTCGAGGCCGCCTTGCCGTTGATGACGCCGCCGGTACGGGCGATGGTCCAGGTACAACGGTTGTCCGGCATGCGGCCCGGCGAAGTAATCCTGATGCGGCCCGGCGACATCGACCGCAGCAACCCCCAGCTCTGGTACTACCGGCCTGAGTCGCACAAGACCGAGCATCACGATGTCGAACGCGTCGTCGTCCTCGGCCCCAAGGCCCAGGCGATCTTGCTGCCCTTCCTGTTCCAGCCGATCTTGACCGATCCGACCGCGCTGGAACTGGCGGCCAACACTGCGGACCCCGACGCGGGCCGCGTGCTGGAAGATCGGTTGCAGGACGTGGGCACGGCCTGGCGGTCGGCGGACGCCTACCTGTTCTCACCCCGCGAAGCGATTGCGGACTTCCGCACCCGGCAGCGCCAGGCCCGCCGGACCAAGGTGCAGCCGAGCCAGCAGGACCGGCGCAAGCCCCGCCCACGGAAAGCACCGGGGGAGCGCTACACCGTGGACAGCTACCGCCAGGCGATCCAGAACGCTTGTAAGCGGGCGAAGATTCCGAACTGGCACCCGCACCAGCTGCGCCACACCCAGGCCACGGAGATTCGCCGCGAAGCCGGCCTGGACGCGGCCCGCGCCGTGCTGGGCCATCGGTCCCCGGCCATCACGGAGGTTTATGCCGAGCTGGACGTGAGCAAGGCCGCCGAGGTGATGGGCCGCCTGGGCTAGTCGCAAGTATGCGCTGGCATCCCGACCCGGATTTGCGGTAGGCTGTCGCACCAGCAGGGGGCGGGCTAGCTACCTTCAACCCGCCAACCTCACGGGTGGCCCCCTGCTTTTTCCCCTTCTCTGAGGTCCGAAGCGAGGTTTCGGAGTCGTGAAGAAGGTCACACAGCTCAATCACGTCCGCATCTACGCTACCGGGATCGTACAAAGCGACGGGCACGAAGCCACCGAAGAAGCGTTGCAATGGTATCGGGACGGACGATTCGTCCTGCACACGCGGAATCATTGCTACGATCTGCCATCCATCGAGCCGCCGCAGCTACAGGAATTGACGCTGGCTGAGGCCGCTGCGTGGTTCGCTCGACACATGCCGGAGGAAATGCCGACCCATCTGCAACCGCATTTGTTCCAGCGACCTGAACCGGCATTCCCCAACCTTCCTTCCACCGCAAGGCGGCAATCCCAGGCTGGTTTGCCAACGATGCCCAGCGCCGCAAGGTCCCAATCCGCCGATCCAACTGCTACCGCCGCAGCGACACCCTTACCCACACCCGAGTACGGTGGTGTGGCGATAACCCGCTTATTGCCGGAAGCGTTATGCCAAATTGCTTCGATGATCCAGGCACCAACCTCGCCGCCCCAAGAATCCGCGTGTCCGCTGACCGTTTGCGACAGCAAGGTGTTCCTTCGCGGACAACTGGTGATGCTGAACGTAAGAGCGGCAACGGCTGCTGGTCAATGCGCCTACCTACAAGTTCTAATCAACCACTTCGGGCACTACATTTCTGATCGAGACGCAACCAAGGAAGCCGGGTTGTCACTCGAAACCACCCGCTTGGATAAGTATCGAGCTAAGCTGCCAAAGGAAATCCGCGAGATGCTTGAAACCGATCCGCATCAGGGAACCAGGATCAAAAAGGCGTAAAGAGGGCGCAAACGCGACGTATCGACCTAGCTAGATGTATGGTTTGCTAGGCCCTGTACGAGTTGGTAAGACAGCAACTCTATTCGCACAGGGCTTTGCCGATGAGCGTTCTATCTCCTGAGTTTCGTGCTGAGCTTGAAGCCGGCCTCGGCCAGCCTTTAAGTCTCGCACGGCTCCTAATCCCCTCTTCGCGTCAGGGCCGGTCAGTCTCCGCATCCTGCCTACATCGCTGGGCATTCAAGGGCGTGCGGGGACCAGACGGCACCCTAACCAAGCTCGAAGTAGCGAGGCTGGCGGGCCGCTGGATTACCACGCCGCCCGCAATCAGCCGCTTCATCGAACGGCAGACGCCGGCCGCTGACGGTCCGCCGTCTCCACAAGCTCGGTCTCTGGCGAACCGCCTCCGTGCCGGCGAGCGCGCCGGCCGCGAGCTGGAAAAGCTCGGCATCTAACCAACAACCAACTGCTGGCCAGCTGACGGCCCTCGAACCCATTGATCGGGTTGCCATGCCGCAAGGCGTGCCAACCCGTTTTTCATTGAGGGCGTCATGGAACTGAAGAAGGTCTGTCAGAACTGCCGCTACTGGAAGCCGGATCAACAGCTTGGCGGTGTGGTGGGCGAATGCCGGCGGCGGTCGCCGTTGCCGCTAACCGCGCCGGAAGACGCTCTGGAAGCTGTGTACGGCCACTGGCCGCGAACCGCAGACGTGGATTTCTGCGGTGAATTCGAGGTCGCCGATACCGTCCGGCTGACCTACGTCCAGGAAGCAGCGGAAGTGCAAGCGAAGCAGCCTTGAATCAGAACCAGCCGGGTGCGAGCCGGCTGGTCCCCGCGCAGTGCGGTGAATTGGAGTCGTTGTAATGGTAGCGCCAGACAGTCCCCAGTCAAGCAATAGCTGCGCAACGTCCGTCCGCAACAACCAGGCCCTGTTCCGGCTCCAGGACATCTGGAAGAAGGCCGACGAGATGCGCCTGGGCGGTGAGCGCTCCGCGCTCGACGACCGCCAGCGCCTGGTCGAACGGGCCAAGCTCTACCTCCGCAAGCTGCCCCCCGCCGTCTCGGGGCAGCACGGGCACGATCAGACCTTCCACGCGGCCTGCGTGCTGGTCAAGGGCTTCGGCCTGGCCGTGGACGAAGCCTGGGAGGCGATCAAGCCCTGGAACAACGTCTGCCGGCCGCCCTGGGAAGAGCGCGACCTGCGCCGCAAGCTCGAACAGGCGGACCAGGCCCCCGACGACAAGCCCCGCGGCTACCTGATCGGCGAAGTGCAGGCACCCGCGCCCAGCGCCGCACCGGCCGCCGAGGCGTCCAGTCCCAAGCCGCCGTCCGGTCTACAAGTAGCTTGCATGGCCAACATCGAACCTAAGCCGATTCGCTACCTGGTGCCTGGCTTGATTCCCCTGGGCAAACTGGTCTCGATCAACGGCGAAGGTGGGCACGGGAAATCGACGCTCTCGCTCCACATGGCCGCGAAGATTTCCCGCGGGGAGCCCTGCTTCAACCTGAACTATTCCCCAGCGATTTCCGGGGAAGTGCTGCTGTTCTCCTGCGAGGACGATCCGGCGGACACCGTCGTCCCGCGACTGCTCGCCGCCGGCGCGGACCTACAGCGCGTGCATCTGGTCGAGGGCGTGCCGGTCGAAGGCAAACCGACGCGGATGTTCAGCCTGGCGGATTACCAGCAACTGAAATTCGAGCTGCAACGCCGGCCCGCAGTCCGCTTGGTCGTCATTGATCCGGCAGCCGCTTACGTCGGCCGGGCCAAGGTGGATGACCACCGCGATTCGGAACTACGAGGCTTGTTGGGACCGCTGAGCGAGCTGGCGGCGGAATGCTCGGTAACTGTGCTGCTCATCATGCACCTGAACAAGGGCGTCGGCGCGAAGGCCATCCACCGGGTCAACGGCTCGGTCGGCTACACCAACGCCGTGCGCGCCGCTTTCGTGGTCGCGCCCGACGCCCACGACGAAACCCGCAAGCTGTTCTTACCCATGAAATTCAACCTGGGTCCGAAGCCCCAGGGCCTGGCGTACCGCTTGTGTTCCCTGACGACTGAGGCACAGGCCGCCATCGTCGGCACCTACGCGAATCTGACCGACGACGACCGCAGCCGGCTGGCCAGCCAGCTCGTCCGGATTGAATGGGACCGTGAACCCGTCACCGTGGATGCCGATACGGCGCTGGGCGAGGCGTCCCAACCGAAGTCGGTGCGGTTGGACGACAGGGAACTGGCTGAGGGTTGGTTGAAGAGCTGCCTGACCCAACGCCCGGTGGAATCCATGAAGTGCGTCGAACAGGGCAATGCCGCCCTGAGTCTGAACAAGCCGTTAAAGTGGTGGCGAGAAACCATCCTGAAAGATCGCCTGGGCGGCGCGCCCCGCAAGACAGGCAGGCCAGGCACGGCGCAGCGTTGGTGGTTCACGCTCGCCAAGCACCCCTGGCCGTTCCCCAACCTCGAAGAATCCGAAGAAGCCCAAGAAGGCGAAGAAACCCTGTACGGGTCAGGCAGTGCTAACGAGGATTCTTCGTCCGCCGCGCCTAACGCTATCCCACTGTTACCCGAAGAATCCCGATCCACCGTCGCGGATTCTTCGCCTTCTTCGGCTTCTTCGGGGAACCGTTTGAGCGGAGAAGCTTCACCGTCACTGACGAACACACACCGGGATTCTTGGGCTTCTTCGCCTTCTTCGGATTCTTCGGGCACGGTGCCTTTTTGACCTGAACATAGAGGAGGATTTCCAGTGGCGATCACCATCCAACACGGGCCGGACCCCGCAACAGTCGGGCGGGCGGCGGCCTATGCCGGCGCGGCCCAGTTCCAGCAGCGCCAGCAACAAGTCGCGCTGAACGCGCAGCAGCAGCAGCAAGAGTTGCTACTGCGGCGGCAGATCGCGGAAGAGAACGCGATGCTCAACCGCGCGCAGTACGCCCTGGCCTACCAACAGGCGGCGGATCGGTCGCAGCAGCAGTGGGCGGGCATCGACCTACAAGACGCGCAGGCCGAGGCCAATTACTACTTGCAGCAGGACCGGCTGAAGCAGCAGCAGCAAGCCGTGCAACAGCGCCAGGCCGGCTACGAGGCGATGAACGCCAGCCGGGAGAAGATCGCCGGCGAGCGGAACCAGAACGAGCTGGACAAGATCGAGCTGCGGTACAGCGCGCAGCAGCGGGCGGAAATGGAGAAGTTGAACCAGCAGATCAACCACTTGGTCCAGAACGAAGGGACGCTGTACACCCCGGAACAGGTGGAGGCGGGCTTGCAGCAGATCGGGATGCAGCAGCAGCGGATTAAGAAGGCCGCCGGTTTGAGCATCCCCACCAAGCCGCCAGCGAATCTCGCCCAGGAGTTCGGCGACCAAACCCACACGGACCCCACCACGGGCGTGCAGTACGCCAGGGCGTCCAACGGTTCGTGGAAGGTGCTGCGCGACCCCAGCCGTTCCGGTTTGTCGATCGGCGACTTCGCCAAGCTGCTGGCGGAGGAGCGCACGAACCTCACCGACCGCCAAGGCAACGTCCTGCCCGAATTCCGTCGCAGCCGGCCGGACGGTTCGCCGATGAGCGCCAACGAAATCGCCGTCGAACGCCTCCGCGAATTGCAAGGGCTCTACCAGCAGATGGCGAATCCGCAGGGCACTGGGCCGGTCCCCGGTGGTCAGCAGCACGCGCCGGCACCGGGTCAGCCCGGAGCGGTCCCGACGAACCCCGAAGGCGTGGTGCAGGTCTGGGAACGGCAGCTGCGCCAGCAAGCCGGGCAGCACGCCAAACACCCGGACCTGACCCCGGACCTTGACCGGCAGTTGGCCGCCTGGTTCCTGGAGAACACGGGCAACCGGGCCGCCCAGGGCGCGGTGACGGACTTGCGCACCATCATCCGCGTTTACGGGATGGACGCCGGCGACATGCCCGCCGACGTGCGTGAACAGTACCTGGACCTGCGACAAGCGTTCGGCCTCGATAAGCCCGGCCAGGGCCCTGCGATGTTGCCCAAGGGCAATGCCGCGTTTGCCGCGCGGGCTGACGGCCGGCGCGATTCCGAATCCGCCCTGCGTCCGGGTGCCAAGCAGCTGCGCGAGCAGATCGACCGGGCGAAGCCCCAGGGGCGGCCGACGCCGCCGGGCCAGGCCGCCGCGCCCGCAGCCGGCCAGGGCGAACCGCCGCCCGGCCCCGGCCGGTTCATGCAGGACGTCGAAGTCTCCCAGTACGACCAATTGGCCCGCAAGTTCGGCGAGGGCACCCCCCAGGCCAACGCCGTGCATGGCATCCGCATCGTCATGAACGAATTCGGCAGCATCGACGCCATGCCCGCCGACGCCCTGCAAGACCTGAAGCGGTCCCTCGACCTGGTCGGCGGCGAGCTGGGCATGGGCAAGGACAAGCTGGAAGCCTGGCGCGCCAAGATCAGGGCGCGGCTGGCCCGCCTGCAAGCCGAGCAGCGGCCGTCCGCAGCGCCGCCCCGCCAAGCCCCGGCCCCACCCGATCCCAACTTCGACCCGCGTTACATCCAGGGCTTTGAAGGCTCGGCCTATTTCCCCGGCTGAGCTAACCCGCACCGGACCAGAGGAACACTGAGGAGGCACCATGTCGCAACTGCTGCTCGCTCCGCTGGAGCGTTTCTTCGACGGCCCGGCCGACGACGAACCGGACCGAAAGGCCATCGCAGCCACCCTGGAACGGGCCTTCGCCGGGGACGACCCCCGCGACCGCCCCTACGCCGCGCTCAACTTCCTGCAAGACCTGGCGGCGCGCCAGGCCAGGGAACAGGCCGGCGACCGTGCCCTGGAACAGAAGCGGCTCGACGAAGTGCCCCGCGACCGGCAAGGCCCGCTGTTCGTGGGCCTGTCGGCCAGCGGCGTCGACCGCGATTTCTACTACCGTTACCGGAACGACAGTCCCGAACGGCTCAGCGAGCTGCGGGAGCAAGCCCAAAAGGAATTCGCGGCCCAGTTCCCCGACCTGAAGTTCGACGACCTGCACCGGGCCTACTACCAGGCCCGGCAGTCCTTCAACGCCGCGGAGCGCATCGGCGCGCGGGTGAAGTCGCTCCGGGACCAGGGGTACACCGGCGAAGAGCTGGAAGACCGCCTGCCGTTCCT
>JAEUIF010000182.1 GCA_016795185.1 Planctomycetia bacterium
CACGATCCGCCTCTACGACACCGCTACCGGCAAGGAACTGAACCCAATCCAGGAGCAGGTCGCCGACCCGAACAACAAGGAAGCCATCTTCATCGCTTCGGGACGCGGTTTTGGCGGTCGTCCCATCCTGGCGTTTTCGCCCGACGGTTCCCTGATCGCGACCGTGGGGTCGCCAGCCGTGGCCAATGCCAACGGTATCGTCGTCGGCCGTCCCGGCATGGCCGGCCCTGGCAGCATGATCCGGCTGTGGAACGTGGCGATGGGGAAGCAGGTCCGTCAGTTCGAGACGGTGCAGAAGGGCATCACCGCCCTGACCTTCGCTCCGGACGGCCGGACGATCATCACGGCCAATAGCGATAGCACGATTTCGGTCTGGGAAGCCGTCACCGGTAAGGAATGCCTGGTCATCAAGCTGAAGACCGACGCCGGTGCTGAGCAGCCCAACAACCCCGCCGTGCAGGGCTTCATCGCCGTGCAGCGCGGGCAGTTCGCGAACTACAGCATCGCGGTTTCGGCCGACGGCCGGACCCTCGCGGTGGGCGCTGACCAGAGTCTGCGGTTGTTCGACCTGACCAGCGGCAAGGAACTCGGCGAGTTCAAGGGCCATCAGGGCGTCCTGATGGACGTGGTCTTCGCCGCCGACAATCAGACCGTCATCACCGGCAGCGCCGACACGACCGCCGTCGTCTGGGACGGCAAGCGCTTCATCAAGAAGGACCAGCCGGCGAACGTCCAACTCGACGGCAAGAAGCTCGACGACCTCTGGAACGACCTGACGGCCGAACCGACCAAGGGTTACCAGGCCGTAGCGACTCTGGCCGGGGCCAGCAAGCAGGTCCCGGCGCTGTTCGCCGAGCGCGTCAAGCCGTCCGCCGGCACCGATCCCAAGAAGATCGAGCAGATGATCGTCGATCTGGACAGCAACAAGTTCGACGCTCGCCAGAAGGCGACCGAGGACCTGGAGAAGCTCGGCGAGCAGGCCAAGCCGGCGCTCGAAAAGGTGCTGGAAGGCCAGCCCGCCCTCGAAACCCGCCAGCGGGTCGAGCGGTTGCTGGAACGGCTGGTCACCAATGCCGCTCCACCGGCCGACGTGGTCCGCAACGTCCGCGCCGTCTGGGTGCTGGAGAAGATCGGCACCCCGGAAGCCCGCGAAGTGTTGCAAACCCTGGCCAAGGGCGCGCCTGGCGACAAGCTGACGCGCGAGGCCGAGGTCGCCCTGAAACGTCTGGCCAAGTAGCAACGGCTCGACCGTGAAACGTCGCGAGGAGCGCCGCCGGAAGTATCGACGGCGCTCCTCGTTCGTTTACCAGAACCCTGGCGACGGCTTCCGGTGGGGACGACGGCCTTCGGGCGAGCGGCCGCTGGCGACGGTGATGGGCAACGCTATCCTGGCTATCTCTGAACGTTCGCCGTTCCCGACAGGTCAATCACATTTCTACTTCCCATCCAGCACCCGCAGCGCGAAGGCCAGCGAATGCAGCCGGGTGGCGACGGTGTCAGCCCGCGACATGAATACCACTGGGCAGCGCGCGCCCCACAGCACGCCGCCGAAACGGCACTCGGCCGTGTACATGATCGCCTTGACCGTCAGGTTGGCCGAAAGCAAGTCGGGGAAAAGCAGCACATCGGCCTGTCCGGTCACCGCGCCGGCGATTCGCTTCTTGTCGCCTGCATCCGGCGCGTAAGCCAGATCGAAGGACAGCGGCCCTTGCACGTCGCAACCGGGAAACACTCCTGCTTCGGCCCGGCCCTGCAATTCAGCCGCTTCCACGGTTTCCGGCATGGCCGCGTTGATGCTCTCGCTGGCAGCCATCAGGGCGATGCGCGGCGGGGCCGCGCCCAACCGCCAGGCGACCTCCGCGCAGCTTTGCAGCAGGTCGGCTTTTTGCTCCAGGGTCGGCCGAATGGTAATGCCCGTATCGGCGAGCAAGAAGCGTCGCTGCTGCGCGGCAATCTCCATCAGCACGATCTGCCCGATGGTGCGCCGGGTGCGCAGGCCCGCGTCGGCGTGCAAGATGGCTTTCATCAGGGCCGGCGTGGCGATCTGGCCTTTCATGAGCAATTGCGCCCGTCCCGCACTGACCTCGGCCACGGCGGCGACGGCGGGTTCCTCCGTATCAATGAGGTGAAAACCGTCGAGCGGCCAAGTACCGTCGTTGGCCAAACGCTCGATCTCCGCGACACGTCCCGCCAGGATCGGCGTCACCCAGCCACGG
>JAEUIF010000193.1 GCA_016795185.1 Planctomycetia bacterium
GGATACGCCAAAGTTATCACTGCTGCCGTCCGGACCGCCGCCGGTGCCGGTGACGGACACGTCGCCGCCGCTCGAGGTGATCCGGCTGTCCCCGCCAGAAACGTCGACGCCGTGGTTACGGCCCCATTCACTGTCGCCTGCCGTGTTGCCGCCGGCGCCGACGACCGTGACGGTGCCGTCGCCCCCTGCCGTGATCTCACCTCCACCCGACACGGATACGCCAAAGTTGTAATCGCTGCTGCCCGAACCGGTGCCGGTGACCGACACGTTGCCGCCACCTGAAGTAATTTGACTGCTCGTGCCATTAACGTAGACACCCTGGTTATTTACACCGTTGGAAGCACCTCCAGTGCCTTCAATGGTGACAGCCCCGGTCGTGCCGAAACCAACTACGGCACCATTTTGAATCGAGACACCGTGTTGCCAGTTATCAGTGTCCCCACCGCGGCCTTCCAAGGTGATCTTTCCTTTATTGCTGGCAATCGTTGCCGCGTTCACATCAATGCCGACGAAGCTACCGGAGAAGGCAGTCACGTCCTGGTTGGCGGCGAGGGTGAGGTCGCCGCTTTCGGTGCTGAGACCGGCGTTGACCTGGATGTTCTTCGGCGCGGTAATCGAGAGAGCGCTTTCACCAGTGACGTTGATCGCCTGGTTGATCGTCACCGTCTCGACACCCGTGGACTCCAGCCCCTGGCTCAGGGTGAAAGTTTCGGTGCCGGAAAAGGTCAAGACTTGGTTCGTGCTTTCGCCAGTGTCCAGAACTACGATCTTGCTGACGGTTCCGACGGCATAGGAGGTGGTGCCAGTCACCTCTCCTGCCAGGGTAATGTCTATGCCGTCGCTACTGACCTCAACGCTCTCTGCATCCGAGCCGGTCGCGGTGTAATCGATGGTGAGCACGCCGTCGCTCAAACTCGCGATCGCCGGGGCGAGCCGATCCTCGAGCTTCTCCAGCTGGGGCTTGTACCACTTCCAGACCGACTTCTGCGGGGCGGACCGCTGCTTGCTGGCCTTGCGGGTGCGCGCGGAGAAACGGGATTGCCACCAGGTGTAAACGCTCATGAAATATCCTCGCAGAGGCTGGCCGCGCGCGGCGGACCACCGATTTAGGGCGCGAAACGGGTTGAGGGCGCAGTACGGAAACCGGGAGATTGCGGGCGACAGTCCGTCAGCAGGTGTGGTGCGACTCGGGGACGTCGAAATGGAGCAGGCGGTTGCGGATGGGGCGCAACGAAACAGCGGTACGGTGCTGGTGAGTCATGGCGTTGACCTCCAGCCCAGCTCTTGAGGGGAGATGGGCAAAGGCGATGATGGACGCGGCGACAGCGATGTCACCCTGGGGAGGCCATGTCCGGTGCAGGATGGTGGAATCATCCTGGAAGTGGGGGCGCACTGTTCCGGCGGCATGCTCTCCCGTCCGTGGATTGAGGAAAATGCCAGCACGACCGGGTTCGATGTCAACAAGTTAGTTTGCGGGATCTGGAGGAATTTTGCCTCGGTTGCCGGAAATGCCCGGAATTCCAGGCGAAAGGGGCAGTGGTAATTTGCTGCGCGAGGCCCGCGAGACGGCGAACTCGGCCGTCAATTCGTGCAGTGCATGAGTTTTCGGGGTAGCCTTCCAGCTGCCCAAGGACTACCGGACCAGCCCGCAGCGTCCGCGCGGGAACCCAGCCCGCGCGGACGCAGCGGGCTGGTCCGGTAGTCCTCACACCTCCAACCCAATCGCCCGCATCAGGGCCAGGGCGTTGCTCACCGGCACCACGCCGGGCCGCAGCTGGTAGTCGAAGACCATCTGGCCGTTCTCGAAGTGATCGCGAAAGTGCGCGTTGGTCGCGCCGAAGTCGGCCCGCTGGGCCAGGTCGGTCACGGAGAGGTCGTGCGTGGTAATCAGGCCGATGGCGCCGCGTTCCAGCAGGCCGCGCAGCACGCCTTCCGCGCCGACCCGCCGGTCATGAGAATTGGTGCCGTGCAGCAGTTCGTCCAGCAGGAAGAGCAACGGCGGCGGCTGGCCCGCCAGGTCGAGCAGCTGGCGGATGCGCGTCACCTCGGCGTAGAAGCGCGACCGGCCCGATTGCAGGGAGTCCTGCACGCGCAGGGTCGCGCCCAGGGCCAGGCGCGAGAGTTTCAGCCGCGTCGCCCGCACCGGCGCGCCGGCGAGCGCCAGCACGGCGTTGACCCCCACCGTGCGCAGGAAGGTGCTCTTGCCGGACATGTTCGAGCCGCTGACGATCAGCAGGCGGAGTGGGCCGCCGAGTTGCAGGGCGTTGCGCACCCCGCCGCCGGGCAGGAACGGATGCCCGAGGCCCTCGCCCTCGAAGCACGGGCCTTCGTCGACGACTTCCGGGAATGGATCGTCGGGATGCTCGTAGGCATACGAGGCCAGGGCGCACAGGGCCTCGAACTGGCCGACGGTCTCCAGCCAGTGCGCCAGCGCCGGCCCGACACCGCCCCGCCAGCGTTCAAGGCGCACCGCCAGGTGATAGCTCCAGAGCAGCAAAAAGGCCAGCGGCATGAACAGCTGGTTGCGTTGCGAGTTGAGCAGGTCGATCAGATTCACCAGGCGGGCGATCTGCCGCGAGGGCGGTAAACCTTCGCTGTAGAGTCCTTGCTGTAACCGGCGGAGCAAGGGGGCGGTGAACGGTTCGCGCTCCAGGCGGGCGAGCATGCCAGCGAGCAGCGACAGGTCGCGCGCCCGGCGTTCCACCGGCTTCAGCGCCGTCCAGATGCGCGGCCCCATCCAGACGGTGAAGCCGATCTCCAGCAGCACTGCCAGCAGGAAGGGCGCGAGCGGTACGGGAAATAACGCCCAGACCAGCAACGAGCCCAGCGCCAGCACCGGCAGCACGACCGCGAGCCAGCCGGCCGCGGCCGGCAACTGGAGCAGCGGCGCCTTCGCCCAGTCCGCCAGAGCTTCCAGGTCCAGGCCGGGCGGCAGGCTCGATGCCTGCAAGGCCAGGTCTTCCCGCAAATCGAGCAGCGGGCGCAGCTCGGCGACGGCGACCTGGCGTTCACGCACCTGCGCGGGCAGGGCCGGCGTCGTCAGCCAGCTTGCCAGGATGTCTTCGCCGGCGCGCAACCGGGCCGTGGACAGCAACTCGAACAGCGAACCCTTGCCGAACAGGTCCAGGTCGAGGGCAAACGGTTGCTGCTCGTTCTGAAAGCGCTCGCCAGTCTGTCCGGTGCCCGGCCACTGTCCGGCCAGCCGTGCCAGGCCGCGCTCGTACCAGGCGGCGGCGCGGCGGGAACGCCCTGCGCTGGCCAGCACCTTGCCGTGCCGATGCACCAGAAACAGAAACACCATGCCCGTGGGGACCAGCCACAAGGGCGAAAACCACTGGCCAATCAAGGCACCGCCTGCGACGATCAACCCGAGCACGAACGCGGCGACGCGGGCGTTGCCGTAGAATTCTTCCCGCCGCTCCGCCTGGGCCAGGCAGGCGCGAAAGCCGTCGAGGCGGTGGGCATACTCGGCAGCGGCATCGGCGCGCATCGGTGCGGTCACTGGCATGCAACTGTCCCTTCATGGGAGCGGGCTCGCGGCGGTCGGATTCCGGCCCATTCTATGAACGCGCCGTCCCGTCGCCGAACTCCGGCGCTAGTGCAATCTCAACGGAGTTGTTGCTCAACTGAGAGTTTTTCTGGGTGCCATGCCCACGGCTTTGCGTGGGCATGGGAAGCCTGCGACGCTCACATGCCCACGCAAAGCCGTGGGCATGGCACCCAAACCACTGATTGAGCAAAATCTCTCTTGCGCCTGCACTAGTGTATGGTCAAAGGAGATGTTGCCCGAACTAATGATGGGTGGCACGTCCCTCGGTACTCCGAGGGCGTGCGAGTCGCTCCCCACGCCCTCGGAG